>JANNVS010000332.1:0-46833 GCA_031414515.1 Sphingobacteriales bacterium
AACACCTCCCTTAATCCCTCCTCAAGGAGGGAAATTGGGATAGTGATTTACTAATCATGCTCCTGAACTTTCTAAGGTTTGCAGGTTACGTTTAATTTCTTTATTTTTTGACTAAAGACAAGAAGATGCATTTAATTCAATTTTTAATAGATTAGTATAATCACAGGCATTTCTTATCTTTAGCCAAAATTTTGTGTAATGGCTAATGGCAATGACTCGCCTTTAAAGAAAACGTGGATACGATTAAAAAAGAATAAACCGGCTATTGCCAGTTTGATTGTTATTTGTATTGCTATTGTTTTGGCTATTATTGGTCCGAGTATTGCACCTGATAAAACGCCTGATGCGGACGACCAGATTTTAGAACTGGCAAATGTGAGTCCTGGATTTTCTACCAAAATGTTGCTGGTGCAAAAAAACCGCGAGGAAAAATCACTTTCCATTTTCAGCCGCATTTTTCTCGGTGTAGAAAACCAGAACGAAATGATTCCTATTAATTCGTTTTCGTTTGACGATAGCGCGAATATCGTTTTGCAAAGCTATGAAGGCGAAGGCAGAACATCGCTCATCAAAACATTTCCGATGGTAGATGTGTGTGAATCGCTATCGAATACCAAACCTGAAATAAAACTGAATGGCGACAAAGCAGTGTTTACGACTTTTGAAGAAAAGCAAAAAACAGTTTCGCTGGCTTCGCTGAAAAAAGAAATAGAAACACAACGTGTAATTACTAAAACGTATCGCTTAGGTACAGATGGCTACGGCAGAGATATTTTGAGCCGCTTGTTATTTGGTGTGCGTGTTTCTTTGTCGGTGGGTTTGGTGGCTGTTTTAATTTCATTAACCATCGGAATTTTTATGGGCAGCGTTGCCGGTTTTTATCGCGGCACTGTCGATAATATTATCATGTGGTTCATCAATGTGATTTGGGCAATTCCTACTATATTATTAGCCATGGCCATTCGTTTTGCTATTGGCGATAAAATTCCTTCGTTTCTTGCTATTTTTATTGCAGTGGGTTTGTCGATGTGGGTGGAAGTGGCGCGTATTGTGCGCGGACAAGTTTTGGGTGTGCGCGAAATGGAATATGTGCAGGCGGCGCGTGGTTTGGGTTACAATAATGCGCGTATTATCATCAAACATATTTTGCCCAATATTATCGGACCGATTATGGTAATTGCGGCGTCGGATTTTGCATCGGCTATCTTAATAGAAGCCGGTTTGAGTTTTGTAGGCATTGGTGTGAAACCACCAACGCCAAGTTGGGGCACGATGCTGAACGATCATCGCGCGTATTTATTGACACCAGGTAAAGCTTTTTTAGCATTGGCACCAGGAATTTGCATTATGGTTATGGTGTTGGCATTCAACCTTTTAGGAAATGGCTTGCGAGATGCGTTTGATGTAAAAGGAAAGACGCTGTAAATCAATCTATTCTAAATCAGCTAATTAGCCTATTTTTTTAAGTAGATTTAGTTATTAATTGTGATTTATTGACTTAAATTAAATTATTATTGAACTCTAGTGGTAATTCACATGTTTTGTTTGTGTATTCCACTTATATACTTATTTTTGGTGATAGAATCAGGCATCCTATTTTGGAGAACAAGAAAGTCACATTAGTGATTTAGCGTAAACAACGGCAAATGAAAAGAACATATATTCATAAAGAAGGATGGAAAATAATATTGACTGTTTTTTCTACTGTATTAGCGATAAACTTACTAACCAATTTGGTGTTCCACGCAGGCAATACCATAAGTTGGGTAATTTTTGGTTTAACGTTTTCGTTTTTCTGTTTCGTGACTTACTTTTTCAGAAATCCGAAAAGAAACTTAATTACGGATGACGATAAAATTATTTGTCCTGCTGATGGCAGAGTAGTGGTGATTGAAGAAGTGTACGAGCCTGAATATTTTGCAGATAAACGTTTACAGGTTTCTGTGTTTATGTCGCCAGCAAATGTGCATGTGAACCGCGCACCGATAAAAGGTGAAGTAAAATATTCCAAATACCACGATGGAAAATATCTGGTTGCCTGGCATCCGAAATCTTCTACTGAAAATGAACGAACTTCTTTGGTTATTGATAATGGTAGCGTGGATGTTTTGGTAAGACAAATTGCAGGAAAAGTTGCGCGCAGAATTGTTTACTATTTAGAAGAAGGCGACAGTATTGAGCAAGGTGCAGATTTTGGTTTTATCAAATTTGGTTCTCGCGTAGATATGTTTTTACCTTTAGATACTAAAATAAATGTTCTGCTTAATCAGAAAGTAAAAGGTGGTATTACGGTTATTGGTGAATTGCCTATTCTTCAATAAACAGAGTTTTCTTGTTTCTAAATTACTATCGGAGTTTATACAAAGTATATCCATTAAAAAAGCCAATACTGTCGTTTAAATAAGTTTTTAACGATTCCTTTTGTTTCCAGTTTTCATTTCCAAGTATCAGAAAATCTGCCTGTTTATTTCTTAAGACAGTTCTGTAATTATTGAATTCGGTATATCCTTTTCGCTTAATTAGCGATAGAGTTTTATTTGGCGAATCGTCTGGCAATGAAAGTATAATATTGTTTTTTCCGACATTATTTGTGAGTAAAAAATTCTGCATTTCATTTGAAGATAAATATCCATTATATAAATTGTCGGTGAGTTTTTCTGCAACAAATACTTTACAGAAAATTAGATTCGGAATCAACAATAAAAAGATGGCTGTATGTGTAAATACATTTTCTGCGTGAAAAAAATTATACGTTTTTAAAATGCCAATGATGGCAAATAAAAAGAAAATAAAAAACGGCACGTAATAATATTCATGTCCTATCAGCTTCTGATAAAACAAAATAATATACGCCGACACTATTGCAAAACTTGTTGTAATTACAATGCGTAATTCTGCATCTAATTTTTTTCGATGTTTGAATACATAATAACAGGAAAGAATTAATAAAATAGAAGTTGGTCGCCAGAAATAATTTTTACTGAGCGAAACGACCATGCGCCAAATGCCTAAACCAATATCTTGCAGCTCTACTTTCCAGATTGGAAAAACGCTTAAGAAATAGTAGTGATCGTAGTTTTGATGGTTGTATTGCTTGGCATAGAAATACCAGGAAAAGATAATCAGTCCACAGGCGATAGTCCATAGAATAGATAATCTAAAAATTAGTTTTTTGGTTTTAAGATTGATTAAAAAAAAAAAGACGATTGCCAGATTTATCATCTGACTTGCTTTTAATAAACCTGCAAATGCGAAACATAAGAATGCAATTGACAGCCAAAATAAATTTTCCTTTTTATAGGCATTTAAAAAGATTGCCCAGCCAATAAATGCAAAACTCAATGCTGGCACATCGCTTAAAAAATTATTGCCATAAAAAACTAATAATGGCGAAGTAAATAATAATAAGCTGCAAACAATAGAAAGAAATCTTCTTTGTAAAAAATAGAATGCAATAAAATAAGTTGCTAAAATTCCTGTGAAGAAAACAATAGTATGAACTAATCTCAAAATAAATGCTGCATTTTTAAATTGTGCTGCGATAAAATAAAATACAGGAAACTCGCCGACAACTTTTCCATTGAGAGATTGTAGATTATATGTTGCTGGATTCCAAAAGGAAAGATGAAATTGCTGATAATTTTGTGTCATAGCCATACAATCTGCTTGTCGCCATAAGTGTGAGCCTTGAGGCAACAAATGAAACATTGACGGATAACTATAAAAAAGACTGATAACCAAAATGGCTATTAGTAAAATAAATAAACCTATGAATGTTTGTTTCACGAATTAAAAATACGAGAATAAATTTGGATATTTTTTGAGAAGTTTTCTTAGAATTTAACAGATCTCTCACTTCGTTCGAGATGACATGTTACTATTATTTATCGATTACCTCTATTTGTTTTTCCTTAGTGGCAATAATTTGCGGACTGCCTTTGTATTCACCTATTCTGCCTTTTACGCAAATAGTTTTTCCTTGTAGAAATTCTTCTGGTTTGTATGAGAAATTTTGTCTGTCTTGTCCAAAAATCATCAAGGTGAAAACATGTTCAGGATATTTTTTATCTAAGTTGATATACGTTGGATTGGTTTTGCCATTTTCATTAAATTTTGTGCTGACTACTTTTCCGCACACGCAGGTTTCCTTTCCTACGTAATCTTTTACTTGCGTGGTATTTATTTTTCCTTTGCCAAAATCTTTTGCGGTAAATTTTGATTCTTGCTGATGTTTAAAATATGTGGAATCAAATAATAGTATATCGCTTTCTGCTTCTAATTTATTTTCAACTGCGTCTTCTATTTTTGGAAAAAAGTCAATACCTGTAAGCGTTTCAATACTATCAATCGAAATAATATGGTTGTCCAATTCGTACGGCACATTTTTATTTGGATATAAAAACGCAATAGCTTTATAAGTTGGTGGATAATAATCAACTACAATTTTATACAGATATTCAGGAATGGAAACTTTGAAAGAACCTTGCGGAATTTTTTGTAAATCGTTTTTTAAAACTGGACCAGTTATTACGATTAGTTCAGTATTGTCGATTGCCCATTCGCGTACTTGCATTTCTAATTTGTTCCATGCACCTTGATTGAGTTCATGATTTTGAGGAATGATGTTTGAGTAGAAATAGGATTCACTCAATGCTTTACGATTCCATTTAAAATCAGCGGAAGCTGCCATGTGTCCTCTGTCGAATCCACTATTCCAGTAATCCACAGAGTCAGACATATTTTGTTTTATAAATGGGTCGGCACGAAAATCATTGCTGCGCTTTTGAGTGCCAAATAAAATATCTTTCAAAATTACATGAACAACATAATTAGGCTGCCGATGGACTGGATTATAGCTGGAAGTGAAAGCAACATGCTTCACCAGTTGTTCATTCGGAATAGGTGCAGCTAAACCAACAGAATCAATTAATTTTTGGATATGGATTAATTTCGAGGTCTCAATATCTTTGAAAATATCTTTTTGTAACTGATAAGAAATAGAATCCTGACAGAAGGAATAAGAGATGCAAAAGCAGAAAGCCAGAAACTGAGTTATTTTTAAATATGCATTCATATTAACACTTAAAAATACAAAAGATTTTTTACTTTCTGTTTGTTGACTGATATAAGAACAAAATAGCGTTTATAAAAAACGAGCCATTTTTTTGGCTCGTTTTTTATGCTTTATTTATTTGTTTCTTAATCGTTATAAATAGATTCAATTTCTTTTTGATAACGCTCATTAATCACTTTGCGTTTTATTTTCATTGTTGGAGTTAGTTCGCCTGACTCAGGTGTCCATTCATTCAGTAATAATTTGAATTTTTTAATTTGTTCTATATGACTAAAATTTGGATTTATTTCATCTATAATACTTTGAAATTTAGCAACTATTGTAGGATTTGCAACTAAGTCATTTCTATTAGAGAACGTAATATTATTTTCGCTTGCAAATTGTTCTAGAACAGTAAAGGCTGGAACTACCAATGCAGAAACAAATTTCTTGCTTTCACCAATTACCATAAATTGTTCTATAAAGAAATTTTCTCTGAACTTGCTTTCAATAGGTGCAGGTGCCACGTATTTTCCACCAGAAGTTTTTAGTAATTCTTTTTTTCTATCTGTGATTTTTAAGAATTTATTACCCGCATTATTTGTTACAAAAGTACCTACGTCACCAGTGCTAAACCAACCGTCTTCTGTTAATACTTCATGTGTTTTTTCGGGTTCCTTATAGTAGCCAATCATTATATTTGGACCTTTAGCTAATATTTCTCCATCTTCTGCTATTTTTATTTCTACATCTTTTATAGGCATACCTACTGTTCCTAACATGGCACCGCCTTCGGTAAATCTATTAAAGGTTAAAACAGGAGAAGTTTCTGTCAAACCATAGCCTTCACGAATAGGAATTCCAGCTGCAGAAAATACGCGAGCCATTTTCAACGGACAAGCAGCAGAACCTGTGACAATTCCCATAATTCTTCCACCTAAGCCTTCACGCCATTTTGAGAAAATTAATTTGTCTGCAATTTTAAAAGCGAAAGATGGTTTTTGATCGTAATCATATTTATCAGCCAATTCCAAAGCCCAGAAAAATAATTTCTTTTTGATACCTGTTAATGCCAGACCTTTATTAACAATGCCTTCGTATACTTTTTCCAATAATCTTGGAACCGTTGTGAAAAAATGTGGACGAACTGTGCCAAGTTTTTCTTTCAAAGTATCAATATCTGTATAATATACATTTGCACCTGCATGTAAGTATGTATAGATAACCATTCTTTCAAAAATATGGCAAAGCGGTAAAAAACTTAAAGCAGTATGACCAGCACTGATTGGTAACTCGGCTCTAACAAGTAAAACATTGGAAACAATATTATGGTGCGATAACATTACGCCTTTTGGTGTGCCTGTTGTACCTGAAGTGTAAATTAAGGTAGCCAAATCATTTGGGTCAATGGTGTCAGTTATAGCTTTAATGTCGGCAATATTTCCACCTTCACCTAGTTTCATAATCTCACTATAATTATGAGCGTTTTCCACTTGGTCAAATGTATATACTTCTTGTAATGAAGGAACGGTCGCAATTAGGTTTTTTACTTTATCATAAAGTTTTGCATCTGAAACGATACAGATTTTAGCTTCAGCATGATTAAGTATGTACTCGTAATCTTTTTCACTTATAGTAGGATATAATGGAACATTGATAGCTCCAATTTGTCCGATACCTTGGTCGCAAACATTCCATTCGGTACGATTAGAAGTCGTCACCACCGCTACTTTGTCTCCTTTTTGAATTCCAAGTTTTAGTAGACCTAGACTCATGTTATTAGACATGTTTATTAAATCGTCTGTGCTGACTTTCCACCAAATACCATCTTTCATAGTAGCAACTGCTACCTGTTGTGGATGATTTTGTTTTTGATAATATAAAACGTCAAATAATCTTTTAACCTCCATTTTCACGAAATTTTATTGTAAAAAGTATCTATTAAGTCTTTGTATTTTTCTTTAATAATTTTTCTGCGTAATTTCATTGTAGCTGTTAGTAGTCCATTTTCCACCGTCCATTCGTCAGCTAGCAGTTCAAATTGTTTAATTTGTTCTACTTTTCCAAAGTTAACATTAAAATCCGAAATTATATCCTTGAAAAGCTGTTTCACCTTCTGGTTATGAATAAGCTCAATATTAGAAACATAGGAGATTTCATTTTTTATAGACCATTCTTTCAGGTTTTCAAACTCAGGGATAATTAATGCAGAGATATATTTTTCACCATCGCCTTCTAACGCAATTTGGTCTATGTAAACGGATTCTTTTAATTTATTTTCAATTGGAGCAGGCGCTACGTATTTACCACCAGAGGTTTTAAATAACTCTTTTTTACGGTCTGTAATTTTAAGAAATCCATCTGCTGAAAATTCTCCAATGTCTCCAGTCAGCAACCAGCCATCTACATCAAATACTTTTTGGGTTTCAGTTACATCTTTGTAATAACCAAGCATTACATTTGGTGCTTTAATAAGAATCTCGCCATCTTCTGCGATTTTTGCCTGTACACTTGATAGCAATTTTCCTACTGAACCAGCTCTAAAATCTTTTTGCTTAAATGGAACTACGCTTACTACTGGCGAACATTCAGTTAGTCCATATCCTTCTAAAACAGGTATTCCAGCATTTGTAAATATTGTAGCCAACCTTGGTTGTAGTGGTGCCGAACCACAAATTATGGCCTTGATTCTGCCACCGAGTGCTTCTCGCCATTTGCTGAAAACAAAATTATTTGCTACAGCCAGATTCGAGGTTTCTGTAAATGTCCTTATTTTTCCTAATTCTGTATTCTGCGCTTGTTTTACTGACCAAGTAAATAATTGTTTTTTAAAACCTGTAAGCGCATTACCTTTTTTGATAATTTTCTCAAAAACTCTTTCTAATAGACGTGGAACTGTAGTAAAATAATGTGGCTTTATATCTTGTAGGTGTTCAGAAATAGTTTCTAAGCCATCTGAATAATAGACTGAGACACAAGCAGCAAAATATACATAGTTTATTGTGCGTTCAAAGACATGACTCAATGGCAAAAAACTCAATACGATTTCATTTTTCTGTAGAGGAATGGCTAATAGGCAATCTTTTACGTTGGTTACAATATTATGGTGTGACAACATTACTCCTTTAGGCGTGCCTGTGGTGCCAGATGTATATATGATTGTCGCTAAATCGCTTGGTTGTATTGATTCTTTAATTTGTGCAAGTTGTTTTGAAAGTAGTACGTCATCTACCATCAATTCCTTCCAGTTCTTTATATTCTCTACCTCATCAAAGCTGAAAACTCCTTTTAAGCTTGGTATATTTGGAATGATTTGTGAAATCTTACGATACATGAGTTTGTCGGAAACAAATACATATTTAACTTCTGAATGGTTGAAAATGAATTCATATTCTTTACTGCTTATAGTCGGATAAACAGGAATATCTACAACACCAATTTGCATACAAGCCAAATCTATAAAGTGCCATTCAGGCCGATTGGTAGTAGAGATAATTGCAACAGTATCACCTTTTTGTAATCCTATTTGAAGTAATCCTTGACTTACTTTATTGGCTGTAGAAATAAAATCATGCGTAGAATGACTAGTCCATGATTTTTTTAATTGCTTACCTTCAGGTGGGTCTTCTCTTCTAGATAAGCACTTGTCCAGTGGACATGTGTTAAGTTGGAATTCTATAATATCAAAAATTCGAGTATAGGACACTTTTTAAAGAAAATGTGAACTTCAAAATTAAAAAATTAAATTCGTTGTACAATCAATTATGAAAGAATTATCAGATTTAATTTTATACAAGGCATCAGCAGGTTCTGGAAAGACCTATACCTTGGCAAAAGAGTATCTAAAAATAGTGATTCTAAATCCATACGACTATAACAAAATTCTTGCAGTAACTTTTACTAAAAAAGCAACTGCAGAAATGAAAACCAGAATTATAGAGTATTTAAATTTATTAGAAAAGAAAGAAGAGAAAATTGTTGCACTCAGAAATTCAATTATTGAAGAGATTAAAAAAGCAAAAAATATTGACATAAGTGAGCAATTTGATAAAAATGTTCGAATTGCCTTGCAATTAATTTTACACGATTATTCAAATTTTAATATTTCTACGATTGATAGTTTTTTTCAAGGCATTATTCGGTCGTTTGCCAAAGAGCTTGATTTGCCAATTGGTATGGAAGTCGAATTAGATACCGATGTCGTGATTCAGCAAGCAGTACAAGCGATGCTGAAAGAATACAAAACAGATAAAGATGTGTTCTCGAAATGGCTAGAAGAATATGTGTTTGATTTGATAGAAGAAGATAAAAGCTGGAAGATTGAAAACAATATTTCCAAACTGGCGCGACAATTACTCAGTGAAGATTATCAGCTATTGGCAACATCTAGCAATCAGCGATTTGATATTGAAACCTATAAAAATGCATTGACAGAATTAAAGCAAATCGTTTTTAATTACAGAAAAAAATTAGATGATTTAACGAAGCAAGTTCAGGAAAAAATAAAAAGCAATCACATTGAGTTGAGTTTGTTTTTTCAGGGAAATAAAAGCGTGCAGTCGTTTATCAATAATGCAAAAAAATACGAACCTGAAGCCAATTCTTATGTACAAAAAATGCTGAGTGGTGAATCTTTGTATTCAAAAGCAACTGCAAAAGATGAAGCACTGGCTTCGCAACTAAAAACTGCCTGGAATTCCTATTTAATTTATTATATAAATGATGTTTTGCAGCTGAAAGAGCAATGTCAGAGAAAATACAATGCAGCAGAAATTGTTCTGAAAAATATTTATTCGCTGGCTTTGCTGGAATTTATCAATCTGAAAATAAAAGAATACAAATCAGATAAAAATTTGATTCTGATTTCAGATACGAATCAGATTGTAAGTTTGATTGCTCAGAACGAAGAAGTGCCATTTATTTTTGAGAAATCCGCAAGTTTCTTAAGATATATATTATTAGATGAATTTCAGGATACGTCTTCGCTACAATGGAAAGGCATGTTGCCACTATTACTTGAAATATTGCAAAACGTGGATGGTCTTGTACTTATTGTTGGTGATCCTAAACAAAGTATATATAGATGGCGAGGTGGAAAAATGGAATTAATTATTGATGGCATCACAGCTGATTTATCCTACCATTGGAAAGATAGAAAAAATGTTTCACTAAAAGAAAACTACAGAAGTGCAAAAGAAATTGTAGAATTTAATAATGCCTTTTTTTCTACCGTAAAAAAAGAAATTAATCTGCAAAATGATTTGTTAAAAAATGTATTGACAGATGTAGAACAGCAAATTATCAAAACAGATAAAACTGGTTTTGTTCAATGCAAATGGTTAGAAAAGAACGAAGAGGAAGATGTGCAATTAGCTGAAGTTTTACAAATTATAAAATCAATAGAAACTACTAAGAAATATAGTGATGTAGCCATTTTGACGCGCAATAATATGCACGGCGCAGCAGTTGCCAATTATTTACAGGAAAATCAGATTCCTGTTGTTTCCGCAGAATCGTTATTGTTGAAAAATCAATTATCGATAAAATTATTGATTGCAGCATTAGAATATGTATTGCATTCAAAAGAAGATTTTTATGCAGTGAAATTAAATTATTTATATGCACAATTTTTGCAACAAGAAAACATTGAAAGTTATTTAATCAAACAAAAAAATGAATCTTATTTTTTTGAACAAAAGATTGAATTATTACATAAAAATAATATAGGACAATTATCTTCAGTTGCTGTAAATGAATTGGTTTTTATGTTGATGAATGCGTTAGCATTGGATATTCAAACCGATAATTACAGCTTACGTTTTCAGGATGTTATTTTCAAATATGTACAAAATTATTCAACATCAACTCGTGAATTTTTAGAATTCTGGAACGAACAAAAACACAAGCTTTCTATCATTCCACCAGAAGGAATGAATGCTGTGAAAATTTACACGATACACAAATCGAAAGGTTTGGAATTTCCTGTGGTGATTGTACCTTACGCGAGTTGGAGCATGAAACCCAAAGCAGATTCCACGATTTGGGTAAAAAGTGACGCGAAGCCTTTCAATGAACTAAATGTTTTTCCGGTGGAAATGACCAAGAAGTTAGAAAATAGTTTGTTTGAAGAAGATTTTCATAAAGAAATTGAATTGAATTATATCGACAATATAAACCTGTTGTATGTAGCATTTACTCGCGCTGAAGAGCAATTGTACATTTTATCGAACGCAGAAAATGAAATTAAAATCGAAATCTTACCGCAAAACGTAAGCAGATTATTAAGTAATATAATTCCAAAATTAAACTTACAAAACAGCATAAATGACATCGACAAATTTTCTTTTGGAAGAATAAATAACTTTGTTACTAAAGAAGAAGATGAAATTAAAGTAATTAGTTTGCAAGCATCGTCTTTTCATAATTTTAAAACAAAATTGCCGTTAACAACTAAGAAAGAATACAACCAAGCACAAACCAAAGGAAATATGTTGCATGATATTTTGGCAAAAATAAATCAACCAAATCAAGCTCAAAAAGCTATCGCAACAACAGCTATTGATGATATAGTATTTTATAAAGAAGCTACGCAGAAAGTAATGAATGTTTTTATAGAACAACATTGGTTTGATGAAAAATGGCATCAAGTAAACGAACGAAATTTATTATATAAAGATGAATTATTGCGTGCCGACAGAATTTTACTAAGTGAAAATGAGTGTATTATTATTGATTATAAGACTGGAGCAAAAGAAACAGCACATATAATGCAAATGCAAAAATACAAAGAAGCATATTCAACTATTTTTAAGCATAAAATTTCTGCTTTTTTACTATACACTGACACTGTTGAATTACAAGAAGTGAATTAATTTATGAAACACGTTGTTCAAAAATACTATCAGGATGATTTTGAAATTATTGAATTAAAAAATGAAATAATTTCATTAAAAATTGCTGTAAATATTGGCAATACTCTTTTTTCGTTTAACTACAACGATGATGAAAAGTTATATTTTCCATTCACTTTAGAAGAATACAAATCCAATAAAAAATTAGCAGGCAACCCATTTATGCATCCTTGGGCAAATCGCTTAGAAGGTGAATATTTTCAGATAGAAAACGAACAACACGATTTTCCAAAAGAACAGTTACATTTATTATATAGAGACGGAAATAATTTGCCATTGCATGGCTTGCTATTAAAATCTGACAAATGGAAAACGATTGAATTGTATGAAGACGAAAATTTATGTTATCACATAGCAAAATTTATTTTTGATGACGAAAATTTTCTGTCGATTTTTCCGTTTAAACATACTATTCAAATCAAACATCAGTTGCAAAATAAGGAACTGAAAATTGAAACGATTATTGTAAATGAAGATGAAAAAGAGTTGCCCATCAGCTTTGGATTTCATCCATATTTTCGCAGAAATAATAAAAATGCACGTCTAACTATTCCATCAATGAATACTATAGAGGTCAACGACAAAATGATACCTACAGGTAATTTTATTTCAAAAGAAAAAAAATGGAATTTTGTGGATGATACAATTTCTTTAGAAGAAGTTGCTTTTGATAATGGATTTCAGGATTTGAAAAGAAATGAAAATAATCAGACGGCTTTCTACATTAATGAAACAAAAATTCTATTTGATGAACATTATCCGTTTTCACAAATATATGCGCCTCTGCATACAGAAAAACCTTATGTGTGTATTGAACCGATGACAGCAGCAACTAATTCACTGAATACCCAAAGTTGTAAAATGATTAAAACAACTGAAAGATTTACTGCGAGTTTTTCAATCTGTATTTAATTAAAATGTTTTTTTTAGATATTTTAACTTATTAGTTTAGTTTAAATATTTCTCATATTATTTTAGGCACAAAATTTGTATATCTTTGGAAACAAATTTTTAAAATGAGAAATATACTTTTTACATCATTGATGCTAGTCATCACATTATTTTCTGCAACAGCACAAATGCCAGCAGTAGGTACAAAAGCTACAGAATTAAACTATAAAGATCCAAACGGAAAAGAAATCTCTTTGTCTTCTTTGAAAGGTAACATGGTCTTATTGGATTTTTGGGCATCCTGGTGTGGTCCATGCCGCAGAAACAATCCAGCTGTAGTTGAATTGTACAATCAATATCAAGGAAAAAAATGGATAAAAGGTGTAAAAGGATTTACAGTATACAGCATTTCCTTAGATCAAAATGCAGAAAACTGGAAACAAGCAATAAAACAAGACGGGTTGGTTTGGGTAAACCATGTGTCTGATCTAAAGGGATGGTCTTCTGATGGTGCAGCAAAGTATGGCATTCGCTCAATTCCTCAAACAGTATTAATAGATGAAACAGGATTTGTGATAGCAATAAATCCACCACATCAATTAATTGTTCAATTAATTGATAAAAAGTTAGGTACTGCTACGAAATCTAAGTCAGCTGTTAAAAGTAAATAATTGTTTTTTTAAAAATTATTCCACGTATTACTTTTTGTGTCAATTTGTCGCATAAATCCTTTGGCAAACTATTTGTCATAGGGTTTTTAAAATCTACCAATGTTAGAGGAAAATGAGACTGTTGAAAAAACACAAACAGAACAAAACTCTGTGGAAGAGCCACAGATTCAGTCAGAAAGTCAGAAAAATGAAACTATTATAGAAATTCCTGTAACTATAGAAGACGAATTGACGGTGTTAAAAAAGGAAGTGAATGAGCAAAAAGATAAATATTTACGCTTATTTGCTGAGTTTGATAATTATAAGAAACGTAACGCCAAAGAGAGATTAGAATTGTTTAAAACGGCCGGTCAAGATATCATTCGTGAATTATTGCCAATAATAGATGATTTCCAACGTGCAGATAAAGCATTCTCTCAGGATAAAAATGCGGAAAATTATGTAAGCGGTGTGAAATTAATACAAGAGAAATTATTAAAAACTCTTCAAAATAAAGGCTTACAAGTTATTGAAAGTATTGGCAAAGATTTTAATGTAGAACAACATGAAGCCATTGCAGAAGTACCTGCGCCAAATAATAAACAAAAAGGAAAAATTATCGACGAGGTTGAAAGTGGCTATACACTTAACGATACCATTATCAGATATGCAAAAGTGGTAGTTGGTAAATAATATAATTGGTGGATTAATAATTGGAGAATTATAAAATATTCATCAGTTATTAATTCAATATTCAACAATAAAGAGAATGAAGAAAAGAGACTTTTATGAAATATTAGGAGTGGCAAAGAATGCTACTGCAGATGATATAAAAAAATCATATCGTAAGCTTGCTTTACAGCATCATCCAGATAGAAATCCAGGTGACAAAGCAGCAGAAGAAAGATTTAAAGAAGCTGCAGAAGCTTATGATATATTAAGTAATGATGAGAAGCGTGCAAAATATGATCGGTTTGGTCATCAAGGCGCTGCAGGTGGTTTTGGAGGTGGACAAGCTGGCGGAATGAATATGGAAGATATTTTTTCGCAATTTGGAGATATCTTTGGAAGTGGTGGAGATGGCAACCCATTTGAATCCTTTTTTGGCGGTGGCGGTGGAAGTCGCAGAGAACGAGGTAGCGGACAACGTGGTAGCAACTTGCGTGTAAAAGTGAAAATGGATTTAGAAGAAATTGCAAATGGAGCGCAGAAAAAAATAAAAGTAAAAAAACATATTACTTGTGATGTTTGTGCAGGAATTGGCGCAAAAGATAAATCATCTTATCAGACTTGTAACACTTGTAATGGAAGTGGCGTTGTAAGAAAAGTAACACAAACTTTTTTAGGTCAAATGGCAACCACAGGTGCATGTCCGACATGCGAAGGTGAAGGAAAAATCATTACAAATAAATGTACTAAATGCAGAGGTGAAGGCAGAGTTTACGGTGAAGAAATTGTTAGCATCGAAATACCTGCTGGTGTGAGTGAAGGCATTCAATTGTCAATGAATGGAAAAGGAAATGCAGGTATACGTGGCGGATATGCAGGTGACTTATTAATTAATATAGAAGAAACGCCACATCCAGAATTAAAACGTGAAGACACAAATGTAGTCTATCATTTGTATTTGAACTTTGCTGAAGTGGCATTGGGCACACAGGTAGAAGTACCAACCATAGGTGGGAATGCTAAAATAAAAATTCCAAAAGGCACTCAAAGTGGTAAATTATTTCGATTGCAAGGAAAAGGAATTCCTAGCCTGAATGGATATGGAAAAGGAGACCAGATTGTAGAAGTACAAGTATTTACTCCACAGGATTTAACTGCTGAAGAAATGGAATTATTAGAGAAAATGAAAGAAGCCAAAAACTTTAGTCCTGCTGCACAGAAAGAAAAAAATAAAGGATTTTTTGATAAATTTTTCCATTAGATTATAAAGTTTATTCGTAAGTAATTTTGTTAGCGATAAATAACTTATAACTTTACAACTAACAACTTTATTTTGTTACTACTCGACGTACAACATATTTTCAAATCTTTTCAAAATAATCTGGCATTGCTAGATGTCAGTTTATCTTTAGAAAAAAATAAAATTTACGGATTACTCGGACCGAATGGTGCTGGAAAAACCACACTGATTCGAAACATTACACAGATATTTTTCCCAGATAGTGGTTCTATACTTTTTAATGGCGAAAAACTTTCAGAAAAACATCAGAACCAAATTGGTTACATGCCTGAAGAACGTGGCTTGTATAAAAAAATGAAAGTCGGTGAGCAACTGATGTATTTTGCGAGATTAAGAAATTTTACCAAACAAGAAGCCGAACAAAAAATTGATTTCTGGCTAAAAAAATTAGAAATTGAAAGCTGGCGAAATAAAACCATCGAAGAATTATCAAAAGGTATGCAGCAAAAAGTGCAATTTGTTGCCACTATTTTACACGAACCGACTTTATTAATTTTAGACGAGCCTTTTTCAGGCTTAGACCCAATTAATGCAGAAATTATTAAGAATGAAATTTTTGAATTACAACAAAAAGGCACTACCATTATTTTTTCTACGCACAGAATGGAAAATGTAGAAGAAATTTGCGAAGATATTTTTCTTATAAATAAAGGAAAAATTATTTTAGATGGAAATGTGCAAACCATCAAACAGCAATATAAAAAGCATTTAATAAAAGTTGATATTAACAGCGCGATTTCACTGAACGAAATATTTCAAACACAAACAACTATTGTAGAGCAAACCAATACTAATCTTATTTTTAAATTGAAAGAAAATCAAACAGCAAATGATATTCTCAAAATTTTATTGCAAAACAACATAGAGGTTTTTGGCATGACGGAAATTTTGCCAACCATCAATGAGATTTTTATTCAAACAGTAAATAATAACTAATCCTTGAAAAAAATCTGGTACATTATACAACGTGAATATATTACAAGAGTAAGAAAGAAATCTTTTATTCTGTTGACGATATTATTGCCTGTTTTAATTGGATTAATGACCATTGCATTAGTAGAAATCGCAACCAACGCACAGGAAAAACTCACCATTGCAGTAAAAGACGAAAGCGGTTTGTTTGAAGACAAATTCAGAGGTATGGATATTGGCGAAAGCTTGCGCTTTAAATACCTTACCGAAAATCCGCAATCAATTGATTCTTTAAAAAATATTTATCAGAATATTGATTGCGACGGCATCTTATACATTCCAAAAATTGATTTGACAAAACCGTTTGGTATTGCTTATTATTCAGATAATGAATTAGGCATGACGACAGAAGCACATATACAAAAAAAAATTTCGGAAGAAATCCGAAATCGAGCGCTGCTGCAAAGAAATTATAATGTAGATACGATAGCACTTTTTGATAAAGAAATTTCTATCGACAAGATTATAAATAACGAAAAGAAAAAAGGAAGTTCAGCAGTAGCCGGAATATTTGGTTATGCATGTGGTTTTCTAATTTATATTTTTCTGATTGTGTATGGCGCAATGGTCATGAAAAGTGTAACTGAAGAAAAAACAAACCGTATTGTAGAAGTATTAGTAACCAGTGTAAAACCATTCCAATTAATGATTGGTAAAATTATTGGAATTGGTGCCGTTGGCTTAACTCAATTTACAGGCTGGGCAATTTTGACATTCGCTATTAATTTATTACTTCCTTTATTTTTAGGTGATAAAATGCTCGCCATGCAAACCATGCAGCAAGGCAGTCAACTGGCAAATACTTCAGAAAGTACACAAATCTTAATCAATATTTCCAATGCGTTTCAAGATTTGAATATTGCACGGATGCTGTTTAGTTTTGTATTCTATTTTATATTTGGCTATTTATTTTATGCGTCGCAATTTGCAGCCATTGGTGCTGCCATGACAGATGATAGCGATGCACAATCATTTACATTTCCGATTACTATACCAATTATTATTTCGATGATATTGATGTCGGTTACCTTGTCTCAACCATTTTCATCTGCTGCATTTTGGGGCTCGATGCTGCCATTTTCCTCACCAATAATTATGATTACACGCATTCCATTTCAAGTACCCTGGTGGGAACAATTACTGTCGATGTTTATTTTATTAATTTCATCGCTTGGAATGGTATATGTTGCCGCAAAAATTTATCGTGTTGGTATTTTAATACAAGGCAAAAAAATCACCTTCAAAGAAATTGGCAAGTGGATTTTTTATTGACAAATTTGACATTCTGAACGAAATGAAGAATCTTGCTTAATTCAAACAGAAAAATGCAGATTTTTTAAAATCTGCATTTTCAATATTTAATATTTATTTTAATTATTCTCTCTAACTTAGCAGAAATTAGGTCTCTGTTTACAGAATCAAAAAATATCATTCGGGTTCCGTCTTCAGAAATCTGAAAGATAAAACTATAATACTGACAAAGGAAGCGAATGGTTAAAATAAAAAAAATGTGATTTTTGGAAACTACAATCTCAGCTCTTTCATCTTCAATTCCCAATTCCATGCACTTAGCATTGAATCTTCTAAATTATAGCGACAAGTCCAATGAAGTTTTGTATTTGCTTTTGTATTGTCTGCGTACACAGCAACTACGTCGCCAGCACGTCGCACACCAATTGTATAGTTTAGTTTTTTACCGCTTACCTTTTCAAATGCAGCAATTGCTTCAAACACAGAAACACCATTGCCTGAGCCCAAATTAAATATTTCTAAGTTGCTGTCATTTTTTTTATCAATCAGAAATTGCAATGCTAAAGTATGTGCGTGTGCAATGTCACACACGTGTATATAATCGCGAATATTGCTTCCATCGCGTGTATTATAATCATTTCCAAAAACAGTTAGCTGCTCTATTTTTCCTATAGCAGTTTGTGTAATATACGGCACTAAATTACTTGGTTTGTCAATTGGTATTTCGCCAATGTTTGTAGATGGATGCGCACCAACAGGATTAAAATATCTTAGTAAAATATTCTGTTGTGCCGTATTTACTTTTGAGAAATTTTTGATAATGTCTTCACCAATTTGTTTAGTATGTGCATACGGACTTTCTGCTTCTTTTATTGGCGTGTCTTCTGTTACAGGCAATTCATCAGCGTTGCCATACGCAGCACAAGAAGAAGAAAAAACAAAATTTGGTATGTTGTACATTTTTATCGCCTTCAATACATTCAATAAAGAATCTAAATTATTAGCGTAATACAATAATGGTTTCTCTACTGATTCACCAACAGATTTCAATGCAGCGAAATGAATAATTCCAACGGCATCCTTGTGTTCTTCAATTACTTTAAGTGTTGCGTTTTTATCACATAAATCTATATTATAAAAAACTGGTTTCGTTCCAGTAATTTTTTCAATTCCAGTTAATGCATATTCTTTAGAGCGCGATAAATTATCTATACAAATTACTTCAAATCCATTTTCTATCAAATCCACTATTGTGTGTGAACCAATATATCCTGTGCCGCCTGTAACTATTACCTTCATGTATTAACTGTTGAAATGTTGAGTTGTAGAATGATAGAATGATAGTTTTAATGCCATATCAATCTAACTACTAATTACTCATTATTATTTTAAGATATCTAACAAATATTGTCCGTAACCACTTTTTAATAATGGTTGTGCAATTGCTTCTAATTCTTCTTTAGAGATAAAGCCTTTTCTATAGGCAACTTCTTCTATACAACCAACTTTTAAACCTTGTCGTTGTTCAATTACTTGGACAAATTGTGATGCTTGCATGAGCGAATCAAAAGTACCAGTATCTAACCAAGCTGTGCCTCTGTCTAAGATGCCAACTTTTAATTTTCCGCGTTCTAAATAAATTTTATTTACATCGGTAATTTCATATTCACCTCGAGGACTTGGTTTTAATTCTTCTGCGATTTTTATTACTTCATTATCGTAAAAATATAAACCTGGCACTGCATAATTTGATTTTGGTGTTTCTGGTTTTTCTTCAATAGAAATCGCTTTAAAATCTTTGTTAAATTCTACTACACCATAACGTTCAGGGTCAGAAACATGATATGCATAAATAACACCACCATCCGGATTGTTATTCTTCGTAAGTAAATCCATTAAGCCTGAGCCATAGAAAATATTATCACCTAAAATTAATGCTACTTTATCTTTTCCAATAAATTCCTTACCAATCACAAAAGCCTGTGCTAAGCCATTTGGTACTTCTTGAATGGCATACTGAAAATTGCAACCATATTTCTTACCATCACCTAATAAGCGTTGAAAATTAGGCATGTCTTGTGGAGTAGAAATAATCAAAATTTCGTTAATTCCTGCTTGCATTAACACTGATAAAGGATAATAAATCATCGGTTTATCGTAAATCGGCATAATCTGTTTGCTAATAGCGTAGGTTATCGGATACAATCGGGTGCCCGAACCACCAGCTAAAATAATTCCTTTCATCTAGTTTTTATTTATCGAAAATTCTAATTGTTAGTAATAAATTACAAAAATACATACTAAATCACTATAAAATTGATATGTTTGTCTAGAAAATTGGAACATTGAATAATTTATGTTAAATTTGCGTTAACACATTAAATATCCTTAATAAAATGGCTGAAAAAATTTTTAAAATTCTGGTAGTTGATGATGAACCAGATATCCTTGAGTTTCTGAGTTATAATTTGGAAAAAGAAGGATTTTTAGTAGAAACTGCTGAAAATGGTAAACAAGCTTTAGAGAAAGCGAAAAAGAATCAACCTGACATCGTATTATTAGATGTAATGATGCCTGAAATGGATGGTATAGAGGCTTGTAGAACAATGCGTGAAATGCCACAATTTGAACACACTATTATTGCGTTTTTAACAGCGAGAACAGAAGATTATTCTCAAATTGCTGGCTTTGATACGGGTGCAGATGATTATATAAGCAAACCAATTAAACCAAGAGTTTTAGTAAGCCGTTTGCGTGCATTATTAAGAAGATATGAAGCAAAAGAATCAAAATCTACGTTCTTAGACGTTGGAAACATTCAAATTGACAGAGAGCGCTATTTAATAATTTTCAATGGTAGAGAAATGGCTGTTCCACGTAAAGAATTTGAATTAATTTACTTATTGGCATCTAAGCCAGGTAAAGTATTTAAACGCGATGAGATTCTTAATGAAATTTGGGGTCGTGATATTATTGTAGGTGATAGAACTATCGACGTACATATTAGAAAATTACGAGAAAAATTAGGAGAAGAATTAATCAAGACCGTAAAAGGTATTGGTTACAAGTTTGAAGAACAGACACCAGCATAAGCAATGAGAAGAATAGCTTCTCCAAATACAATTTCATTATATACAAGCATGGCAGTAGCAATTTTTTCTACTGCCATCTTTATGTGCATTAATCTATTATTTAAGCTTAAAACGCCTATATATGATTATGTATTTTATACAATAATTATATTTTTGGTTACTTTCTTTTTCTTCCGATTTATTTTAATTCGTTTCATTTTTAATAAGATTAAAATCATTTATAAAACAATCGGCAAGCCCTTGAAATTCCAATCAGAATTAAAAGAAGGTAGCAGTAATATGATAAAAACGGTTGAACGAGATGTCGCAGAATGGGCAATTAATAAAAATAAACAGATTCGTGAGTTGCGCAAAATGGAACAATATAGAAAAGAGTTTGTCGGCAATGTGTCACATGAATTGAAAACACCAATATTCAATGCACAAGGCTATATTGAAACTGTATTAGACAGTGAAATGGATAATCCAGAATTTATAAGGCAATATTTGGAAAAAGCGAATAGTAATATTGAACGCCTTGAATCCATAGTAACTGATTTGTTAGAAATCTCAAAACTTGAAACAGGAAGAATTCAATTGGAAAAAGAGGCTTTTGATTTAGTGCTGTTGATTAAAAAAGTTTTTTTTCAGTATCAGTATTTAGCGCAACAACAAAAGGTAACACTGATGGTTCATAGTGAGGAACATACTATTTTTGTTTTTGCGGATCAAAAAAGAATTATGCAAGTATTGGAAAATTTAATTTCTAATTCTATAAAATATAACAAAGAGAATGGCAATACGGACATCTACTTTCATGATTTAGACGATCAGTTTTTAGTTGAGATTTCTGATAACGGACCTGGTATAAATGCAGAACATTTACCGAGATTGTTTGAACGATTTTATCGAGCAGATAAAAGCAGAAACAGAAAAATTAGTGGAACAGGACTAGGATTGTCAATAGTAAAAAATATTATTGAAGCACATGAGCAAACTATTAATGTAAGAAGTGAAAAAGATAAAGGCACCACATTTAGTTTTACACTGCAGAAATATATTCCAGAATAGCCGTGCCACGATGTTCATGGCACGATAAGAGTAATCATGTCATGAGTTAAAATTCACAATATCGCATCACTTTTGTTTTATACAATACTTTTCCTTCGTTATTTTTAACCAACAAAATATTTACACCAATAGTGAAATCAGTAACTTCTAAATAAATAATATTTTGCGAAGCTTTGTAGTCTACTTTTTGTTGCGAAATTGTTTTTCCTAATTCATCAATTACTTCCAACACTAAAGTCTCATCAACAGAATGACGAATATTTAATTTTGGTTGCAACAAACAGGAAACAGGATTTGGTGTAAGGTATATAAATTCTTTATAGATTTCTGCGCTATCATTTTTGCACCAGTAAAACGTTTCAAAATTATTGCAATCATATAATGGCACAGAAGTAATAGAATCGCTAGCAACTTGCATAACATCAAAAGTGTATGTATCCTGAATAATTTCTTTTACAAATGCAACAGACTTATCTGTAACATATTTTATTGCATGCGCGTCACCACCTTCTGGTGATGCTAATGAATTGAAGCCATGATTGTAACCACAGAAAACATGCAAGCTATAAGGATTGTTATATTGCTCTAACGATTTAGTAAAAATTCCAGGTCCATATGTGCGAATTGTATTGCTGCAATTACCTAACCAACCATTAAAAAAATCTACTGCACCATCGCAACTATTGTTAAATAACAGTAATGGCTTTTGCTTAATGATAGGCACATTTTTTAAATAAAAACCACCTACAACACTAATGATTCCTGCTACATCAGTAGAATTGGTAAGATTATTGCTTTGCAAATCCAAACTACCTAAACGCTGAATTCTATCTGCATCAACAGTTGCATCGTTCATATACAATGAATGCATTGCTAAAAAACCACCAGAACTGATTCCAAATAAAAAAATTTTATTGGAGTCGATACCAAGTGTTGTTGCATTGGCTTTGCAATATCGAATTAATGCACGACAATCCTGATAAGCACGATGTGCGGCATCTTCAAATATTTTTGGTGTTGCGCTTCCGCACAAACCTTTAGTTTCCGATTCGTACCAACCTTGCCTGAAATTCGGAACTACTGCGCTTATGTTGGTTACATTAAAAGCATCAGCAATAATTTTTAATACCGCTAAACTTTTATCACCAGTTGCATAACCACCACCATGATAAATAATCACCAAAGGTAATTTTGTAGAAATTAAACTTGGCTTGTATAAATCGGCTTGTAAGTTTTCGTTTTGTCCAGCATAATCTTTGTTATTTCCATAAGTAACTGTAGATTTAATTCCTGCAACAGCAGTTTCAGTATTCCATAAAATGTAAACCAAAAACACTATCCAAAACTTATTTTTTCTTCTAAGCATATTTTTCAATAATTTTATCACAGGCTTTGTCTAACATATTAAAAACATCCTGAAATCCATTGTCATCAAAATATGGATCTGGCACACTTATGTTTTCATCAGTATAGACTTCATCCATAATTAATTTAATTTTGTCTTCTTCTTTTTTGTCAAATGCCCATTTCATCAAATCCTTATAATTAGAAATATCCATTGCAAAGATTAAATCAAACTCTTCATAATCTGAACTATGGATACTTCTGGCTCGTTGGGTAGAAATATCAATACCATGTTTTGCTGCAACCAGGATTGATCGTTTATCAGGTGCGGAACCTAGATGCCATTTACCTGTTCCTGCACTCTCTACGTTCCATTCTAATTTATTTTGTGTGCATTTTTGTTTTAAGATACCTTCTGCTAATGGAGAGCGACAAATATTTCCTAAACAAACCATTAAAACCTTCATTTATTATTTTTTGTAAATCTTCTATTATAAAAAACAAAAATGAATGTTTTATCTTACAACGCAAAATGCAACGACTTATTTTTACAATATTATTTTTTATTCCAGTTTCCTTATTCTCATTAAACAAGAAAATATGGAAAAAAACACCTAATGGCATTAATTATAAAATATATACAGACGATACTACAAAATCAAAACCCGTATATGGTGATTATATTTGGATGCATTTACGTAAATTTTCACCCAAACAAAAAGAAATTTTTAACACCAGAGTTTTTGATGTTGTAAATGGTGTAGAGATGGAATATAAGAAACCTATAAAAAAATCTGATGTAACCGAAATATTTTCTTTTATGGGAAAAGGAGATTCTGCCATTGTAAAAATTCAAAGTGATGTTTTTGACAGCAATGGAAGTCCTAAAAAATACTACACATTTTGGTTAAATCTAATAAGTTATAAGCCAAAGGCAGAATATGAATCTATAAAAAAAGAACGTGATAAACAACAGGCAATTTCTGATTCATTATTGATACAGGATTATCTCATAAGCAATAATTTACAGGATGCAATACTTGACAAATATGGTAATTGGTATCTTAGAAAGCAATTTGGAAAGGGCAAGTTAGTAAATGAAAACGATAGCTTAGCACTACATTATACAGGAAAATTGAGCAATGGTAAAGAGTTTGATAATTCTTTTGACAGGAAAATACCACTATCTTTTGTCGTTGGCAAGAAACAGGTAATTGATGGTTTAGATAAAGGAATACAAAATTTTTATTTTGGTGATAAAGGCATTTTAATTCTACCTAGTAGATTTGGTTATAGTGATAGAGAAATTGGGAAAATTCCACCTAATTCTGTATTGATTTTTGAGATAGAAGTTTTAGAATAGATAAAACCACGACTTTCATCATGGCTTTTATTTAATCTATTTGAGTTTTTTTATTCAGCACTTTACTTTGTATGAACCACCACCACTTTTTTATTTTTGCCTGTTACTTTATCTTTTAATCTATCGAAAACATAATATATAGTTGGTACTACTACTAAGGTTAATAATAATGAACTTGTTAATCCACCAACAATTACCCAAGCCATCGAGCGTTTAAACTCAGATCCTGGTCCTTGGGATAAGGCAATTGGCAACATGCCAAATATCATCGCAACTGTAGTCATTAAAATTGGCCGCAACCGTTCTTTGCCTGCTGTAATCAAGGCTTCTTTTAATTCTAATCCTTGGTCTTTTAAATGGTTGGTAAAATCGACCAAGAGAATACCATTTTTTGCTACCAAACCCATTAACATAATAAAACCAATGATACCGAAAATACTTAAACTTTCACCTGTTAATGCTAATGCTAACATGGCACCGATAATTGCTACTGGTATTGAAAATAAAACGACTAACGGATACAGCGTACTTTCGTACAAGGCTACCATGATTAAATAAACTAACAAAAATCCTAAACCCATTGCAATGCCTAAACTACCGAATGAATCGCCTTGGTTTTTTTGTTCCCCTAAATAATCTATTGATATAGAAGATGGAAAACCAGCTGCATCTATTTGTTTTTTAATGTCAGCGGTTACCGTGCCAGTTGGTCTTCCAGCGGATGACGCTAAAACTTGTTTAGAGTTCAAACGATTATAACGTTCTAGTACGGCTTGACCCTGTATTTCGTTTACTGTTGCAACATCACCTAAGCGAATAGTAGCACCTGTTGGTGTTTGGATGGAAGTATTCACTAAATTAGCAATATCTTTTTTATCGCCTTTATCATACATAATATTGATGGCATATTCTTCACCGTTATCTTTAAATTTAGACTGGTCGTTTCCTCTGAATGCTAATTGAATAGCACTTCCAATAGTTGGAATATTTAAACCCATTTTTGCAATCTTATCTCTGTTTAATGCAATTTGTAATTCTGTTTTTGAAGATTGTGTGCTGTATTCTACATAATCAGTACCAGGTGTTTTTTTAATAATGTCGTACACTTTTTTCGCATAGACTGACACTTCATCAGTACTTGCTCCCATAATTACAATTTGTATTTGAGGCTGGTTTCCACCAGTTATACTTGCGGGCTTGATAGAAAATGTTATACCAGGAATACTATCTAATCGTTGACGAATACTTGCACCGATTTCATCTGTTGAACGTTTTCTATCTAATTTATTTACGAGCGAAACCGTCATATCTGCTTGGTTTGGCGAAAGAATTGCGCCACCCATTTGCGTTGCTACTGAACCAACATTTGTAAACACTTTTGTTACTTCAGGATATTCTAAAACAATATCTTCTATTTGTTTAGTTGCTCTGTTTGTTTGTTGAAGTGTTGCTTGTGGATCTAATTCCATAATTAAATTAAATTCACCACGATCACCACTGCCTGCAAACGAACTGCCAACAAAACCTGCCGAACCAATGTATCCAATACCACCAAATAATGCTAATACAACTATCAATAAAATTACTTTGTGACCTAAAACCCATTCTAAAATTCTACCGTATGCTTCTATTAATTTATTGATTTGATTTTCGAACCAAATGTTGATTTTTCCCCAAAGTGAGTTTGGATTTAGTACTTCAATTTTTCCCCAACGTGATGCTAATAATGGTGTTAAGGTAAAGGACACGAATAAACTCATCAACGTAGAAAACACAACTACTAAAGCAAACTCACGCAAAATATTACCAATCAAACCGCCAGCCATTGCTAATGGAACAAACACTACAACATCGACTAAGGTAATTGCTAATGCCGTAAATCCAATTTCACTTCTTCCATCTATTGCAGCCGTTACTTTATCTTTTCCCATTTCTAAATGACGGAAAATGTTTTCTAAAACTACAATACTATCATCTACTAATATACCAACGACTAAAGACAATGCAAGTAGGGTCATTAAGTTGAGTGAAAACCCCATTAAATACATTAAAATAAATGTTGGAATCATTGCTGATGGTAATGAAATTAAGATGAACATGGAGCTTCTGAAACTATGTAAGAAAATCAACATAACGAATGCAACAATTAACACGGCTAAAAATAAATCGTGTGTTACTGCTGTTGCGGCTTCCATAGTATAAGTAGATTGGTCGATTGCAACTTCATATCTGAAACCTTGTGCTGCATATTGTTTTACAATAGTATCTAATTTAGCTTTTACATTGTGACTTACTTCTACTGCATTTGCATCTGATTGTTTAGAAATTTCTACACCTAGTCCAACTCTTCCGTTAATGCGATTTATGGTAGTTGGAATAGCTGTAGCATCGGTAACACTCGCAACATCTGCTAATTTTATTTTGCTTCCATTTTTATTTTCTCTGATAATGAGATTTCGCAATTCATCAACAGTACCTAATTTAGCATCTAGACGAATCGTATAACGATTGTCTGCATTCTCAATGTTTCCTGCTGGATATGACATGTTTCCTGCTGCAATCATTTGTGTTACCTGTGCAGAAGAAAGATTGTATGCTTGTAATTTTTCATTATCAATTTTTACTTCTATCTCACGTTCGCTACCACCAATTAAACGAACTTGTCCAACACCTTCTACATTTGAAATAATAGGTTTTATGGTTTGATTTACCAAATCATATAATTCGGTTTCATCAATATTTGCAAACGTTGTTAAACGCAAAACCGGAATTTCGCTCGAACTAAATTTACTGATGATTGGATTATCTACACCATCAGGTAAATCATTAAGTACCTGATTTATTTTTCGTTCTGCTTCAGATTGCGCAGTAGTAGCATTAATACGATCTTTTAATTGCACTACAACCATAGAAACATTTTCCTGTGATGATGAGGAAACAACATCAACACCTTCTATAGATGAAACAGCATCTTCAATTTTTTTAGTAACATTATTTTGTACTTCTTCAGAAGAGGCACCTTTATAAATTGTTTGAACAGAAATAATTGGTGCCTCAAATTTTGGCAATAAATTATAACTAAGCATACTATAACACAGGAAACCAAAAATAATCAACGTAAAAAATATTACACTAATTAATAACGGACGTTTTATCGCAATTTCGGAAATAGACATTGACTTAGTTTTTAGAATTTACAATTTGAATTTTGCTTTTTTCAGATAAGTTGATTTGACCTGATGTAACTACTTTTTCACCAGGTGTCAAACCGGTTCGTACTACAATATTTTGTCCAACTTCTTCGCCGATTTCAATTTTTCTAATCGCAATACTACTTCCATTCACCACATATACATAAGGATTTTTTACGCCTTCTACTAAAGCAATTTTTGGTATCTGCAAAGCATCTGCTGGTTTTTTGAAACTGAATTTTACATTTACATAAGTACCTGCTTTGTATCCGCTGTTTGGTATTTCTACTTCTACTCTATAGTTGTGATTTTCATCGCCTTTTGGTGCAATATATTTGATAATTCCTTTGGTTAGTTTATCAGGAAAAACAGACGAAGTAATTTGTGCAGGCTGACCTATTTTTAAATCGTAAATATTATTTTCACTTACATACACAATCGCTTTCAAGATAGAAATATCCATGATAGTAGCTAATGGTGTTCCTGGATTTGCAAACTCACCTGCGTTGGCATTTTTTTGAACGACGATGCCACTGATTGGCGCGTAGATATTATTGTCAGCAATTTGTTGCTGCATATTTTCTTTCTGAATTTTTGTAGTTTCTAAATTATAATTTAAATCGTTGATAGCAGTTGCTGGTGCTGCGTCGCCAGCAATTAAATCTTCAGTACGCTTAATATCGGTTTCTAATTTTTTTATAGTTGCATCTGAAGATTTGATACCAATTTCTCTTTGTTTAGAATCTATTTTCCCAATTAATTGACCTTTTGAAACATGACTGCCAATTTCAATATTGAAACTTGCTAATTTGCCTGGTTGTGTAGCAGTTATAATACCACTTTTATTAATATCTAAAACTGCAGGCAATGCATAATCAGTACTTACCGGAAAATAATTTGCATCAAAAGTAGTTACCGAAACAGGCACATTACTTCTGTCTACTGGTTTTGCATTTTTATCAATTTCTTGTTTGTTTTGCATGAGCTTGTATACCATTCCACCAACTAATAATAGTGCAATGATACCGACGATAAGATTATTTTTCATGATAGTTGTTTTCGTTTTTTAATATTTCTAAAGTTTTAAACATTAAAAAAATTGATAGATATTTATTTATAATTATTTAAATTTCCGTTTGCTTTGTCTATTTCTAATTTTGCATTCAACAAGCCTACAAAAGCTGACAAATAATTTAACTCAGCATCTTTGTAAGCCGAATCAGCAGCAATTAAATCAGTATAACCAATTATACCTTTTTGGTACTGCAAAGTGGTTATTTCTAAAATGTTTTTCGCCAGTTCTAAGTTTGTTTTATTGATATCAATATTCTGAATAGCATTTGTATATTGTGTTCCTGCGTTTTTTAGCTGGAATTTTAATCCTTCTTCTGTAAAAGCAATATTTTCTTTTATTGATTCGATATTTAATTGAGATTGTCGAAGTGAACTTTTAGTTCTAAATCCGTCAAAAATCGGCACTTCTAATTTTAAACCAAGTGCTGCAATTGGAGACCAGTTTTTAAATGATTCTGCAAACTTATTGCCTAAAGACTGTCCAGCATATTTTGCATAAAATGAGAAAACTGGGAAATAGGCAGCTTGTGTTCTTTTTTGCAACACATTTTGCAATTGTAAATTTTTTCGCAATAAACGTAATTCAATTTTGTTTCGGATGGATGAGGTATCAGAGAATGAATTAATATCAATAATTTCGCGTGTGTAACTTGTATCAATAGTAATTATGGAATCTAATGATAAAGCCATGTTGTATTTTAAATTATTTAAAGCCAGTTCTTTTTTTGTTTTTAATATTTCTTCATTGGCAACAATATTGTTATAGTTTACCTGAACACGATCAACATCTATTTTTTTAACAACACCTTTTTCGTATTGTAGTTTTATAATAGGTAGTGTTTTTGTCAAACGGTTTTCATTCTGTTTTAATAATTTTTCCTGCTCATTTATAAATAATATTTGGTAGTATGCAACAATTGTATTGTAAATAACATCTTCTTCAGTTTTAATTTTTTTCAATTCTGCTAATTCATAGCTTGGTTTTATTGCTTTTATACCATCAATAAAAGATTTATTGTATAAAAACTGATCCAATTGTACTCCAACAACAGTAATAAATTTATTTCCAAATGCAAGTTGTTGTTCTGGTGTCGTAACTGTACCTTGTGGCAAAGTTGGTATATCAATTACTGAGGTTAAACCAGGAAAAGTATTTACTTGTAATTGTATATTATAATCCCATTTTGCAATACCATTTATTTGAGGCAAATAAGCAGACTGACCTTCTTTTTTTCTTGCATAAGCAACAGCAACATCATTTTGTGCAACTCTTAAGTTTCGATGATTCTTCAGAGAATAATCAATACATTGAGACAAGGTGTAAGTGGTTTGAGAAAATGAGTTGATAGTTAACAGTTGACAGATAACAGCAAATAACACGATATATTTTAGGTTTCTCATTCTTTTTATAGTTTTATTTTTTTTAATAATTGTTGAAATACTTCGATGCCTTTTGGTGTAGCTATAGCATAAAAATTATATTTCAGTATTTCTATATAAACATCTGCTGGTTTATAATTTTTACCATCTAATTGTAATGGTAAAAAACACAAATGCAATTGTAACATCGTCACCATTTCTACATTAATATCTTTTCTGAACAAACCTTGTTTGATACCTTTTTTTAAATTATCTGAAATATTCATTTTTGCAAAACAATCGCGATGATTTTCAATTAGCAACCAACTTTCAGGATAAAATTTTACTAAATCACGCATCATTGACGGATGAAATGATTGTAACTCTGCATTGATGTGTGCAGCAATCAACAATAGTTCTTCTATGGCATTTTCGGTGTTTTCAGCAATTGCAAGAATCGCATTTTGGTCGCGTTTCAAATCATATTCCACACAAAACTTTACCAAATCTGCTTTGTTGTCAATTTCTTTGTACAATGTTTTTTTTGAGATTCCAAGTTCACGCGCCAAATCATCCATTGTGGTATTACGCACACCTACTGTATAAAACAATTTATGTGCCTTTTCAAAGATTTTAGCCGCAATTGGATTATCCTGTTTAATTATGGTTGATATATCTGACATGGACCGCAAAAGTACCAACAATAAACGCTGGAAACTCAAAAAGGTTTTAAAGTTTCCGAGAAATTATCATTAACTAAATATTAATAAGTTTAGTAGTTTTAAGTCCAATTATAATCATGCAAGATATGCAAGCGCTCGTACTCAACCAGAATTCATTCCAATTAGAAGAAGTAACGACACCAACTGTAGGTGAACATCAGGCTTTAATAAAAATACATTACGCAGCACTCAATCATCGCGACCAATGGATACGAGAAGGTCAATACGCTAAGATACAATTGCCTGCAATTCTCGGTTCTGACGGTTGTGGCGAAGTTATTGTAGTTTTTAATGAAGAAGACAAACACTGGATTGGCAAAGATGTTATCATCAATCCGAATATAAATTGGGGCACCAATCAGCAGTTCCAATCTAAAGAATATCAAATTCTCGGAATGCCAACGCAAGGAACTTTAGCAGAATATATTGTTGTAAATATCGACAGGCTACACGTGAAACCAACTTATCTAAGCAATGAACAAGCAAGTGCGTTGCCATTGGCTGGCATGACTGCCTATAATGCTCTTTTTAATAAAGGTAAAGTAGAACGTGGAATGAATGTAATGATTTCTGGAGTTGGTGGTGGTGTGGCGCAGTTTGCATTTTTGTTTGCACATGCAGTAGGTGCAAATACATATGTTACATCCAGTAAAGACGCTGTTTTAGAAACCTGTAACAATCTTGGCGCAAAAGATGGCGCAAACTATACAGGAAAGGATGCGATTAAGAATCTCTCAAAAACAATTGGTGGTTTTGATGTAATTATTGACAGTGCTTGTGGTGATGGTATGAACGAATTAATATCAACATTAAAACCAAATGGAAAATTTGTGTTTTATGGTGCAACGAAAGGCTTGCCAAGAGATTTAAATATGCGACTAATCTTCTGGAATCACCTGCAATTATTAGGTTCTACAATGGGTAGCGATGAAGATTATTTTAAAATGATTGATTTATGCAACGAACATCAGATAAAACCTATCTTAGATAAAACCTTTGAGTTTGCAGATGCAGTTTCCGCTTTCGAGAGAATGAAAGACGGAGCTCAGTTTGGTAAGATTATTATTAAAATATAAAAGAAGCTAAAAGCTAAATTATCAGATTTCCAAGTCTGTTTTAAAAGAGATTCATTTAGTTATATTTGTATTATGCATGAAGAAATACTAAAACATTTATTCAAACAATATTTTAACGAAGATTGTCAGGCTGTGATACAGTTGCCACAAGCCGGTTCTGACAGGATTTATTTTCGTGTGAAAAGCGATGCTCATTCTGCTATTGGCACTTATGGAAAAGACACGAAAGAAAACGAAACGTTCATTCATCATACTAAACAATTTCATCAGAAATTTATAACGGTTCCACAGGTTTATATTGCAAGCGATGACAAACAATATTATTTGCAGCAAGATTTAGGTGATACGTCTTTATATTCTATTATTAAAAGTGAAGGCATTTCAGAAAATGTAAAAAAACAATTGAAAGAAGTGTTGCAACAATTATCGTATCTGCAAATTCGCGGTGCTGAACATTTTAATTTTGCTACGTGCTATCCAATTCAGGAATTCAACAGAAGTTCTATGTTTTGGGATTTGAATTCGTTTAAATATTATTTTGCACGTGTTGCAAGAGCACATTTTAGTGAATTAGATTTGAATGAAGATTTTCATCGCTTGTGCGAATATTTGATGGAAGAACCAAATCAATATTTTATGTTTCGTGATTGCCAGTCGCGCAATGTGATGATACACGAAGACAAACCTTATTTTATCGATTACCAAGGTGGCAGAAAAGGACCATTGCAATACGATGCAGCTTCTTTGTTATGGCAAGCTGGTGCCAAAATCCCATACGATGTAAGAGAAGAATTATTTGATTATTACACACATAAAATTTCTGCCTTAATTTTTATTAATAAAGAAGATTTTAAAGAACGCTATTATGCGTTTGTATTAATACGAATGCTACAAGTATTGGGTGCTTATGGTTTCCGTGGTTTGATAGAAAAACGCAGTCATTTTATTGAAAGCATACAACCTGCATTAGAAAATGTAAAATGGTTTCTAGAAAATATAAAACTAAAAATTGAATTACCTGAATTGACGAATGTTTTACAACAATTAATTGTTTCTGATACATTTAAAGTAGAAAAATTTGACGGATCTCAAAAACCATTAAAAATAGAAGTGAATAGCTTTTCTTACAAAAGAGAAATTCCAACAGATACAACAAACAATGGTGGTGGTTTTGTATTTGATTGTCGTGGTATTCACAATCCTGGAAGATATGAGCCTTATAAACAGTTAACAGGAAAAGATAAATCTGTGATTGAATTTTTAGAAACAAAAACAAAAGTGAAAGATTTTCTAGAAAATGTTTACAAAATAATCGATATCAATATTCAGGATTATTTAGTAAGAGATTTCGAGCACTTGCAAATTAATTTTGGTTGTACTGGTGGACAACATCGTAGCGTGTATTGCGCTGAACAAACAGCAAAATATATCAAAGATAAATACAATATTGATGTGCAGTTAAAACACATTGAAAGAGAAATACAAGGACAATTTATTTAATAAAGAATGAAAGCAATGATATTCGCAGCAGGTTTTGGTACAAGGTTAAAGCCTTTAACTGATAGTTGTCCGAAAGCTTTAGTAAAAGTAGGTAATAAGCCAATGTTACAACATACTATTGAGCATTTAATTAAACATGGGTTTGATGATATCATTATAAATATTCATTTTTTAGGAAATCAGGTAAAAGACTTTTTACAACAACATAATAATTTTGGTATTCACATCGAAATTTCAGATGAAACAGATGAGATTTTGGAAACTGGTGGAGGTTTGCTAAAAGCAAAATATTTTTTTGATGACGAAAAACCTTTTTTAGTTTGTAATGCAGATGTGTTTACAAATATCAATCTAACTGATTTTTTTACTTTTCATTTACAAAACAATGCAATAGCAACATTAGCAGTGCGCAATAGAAATTCATCGCGCTATTTATTATTTGATGATGATAATATTTTATTTGGCTGGGAAAATGTGAAAACACATGAAGTAAAAATTCCAAGAAAAATTCCAACTGAAATAAAAGAACAATTAGCAGAACACGAAACCTATCCGCTAAACGAATTTGCATTTAGTGGTTATCATATTATTTCTCCTGAAATTTTTAAACACCAAACAAAAAGTGGTGTTTTTTCTATGACTGATTGGTATTTAGATTTATGCAGACACCATAAAATAAAGGCATTTCCACACAATGATGATATCTGGATTGATATTGGCTCGTTGGAACAATTGCAAAAAGCAAACGATGTGTATTCGTCTCTTTAAATAAAATAAACTACTCTATTATCTGATATGTAAACTTTGCATTCATTGGTCTGTGATCTGATAACGGATCGCCATCTACATCAAAAAATTCAGCACCATCTAATTTATAAAAAGTTGGCGTCAATGTAATTTTTGAGCTGCTTCTGTAATATATTTTATCTACTACTTCGCAGGTTGCATTTGTTGCATTTGGTGCACAATCCATCAACGAATTATCATCTTGCAAAGGCAACACATTACTTCTTAATAACTCAACCCAAACATTTTTTAATCCTCTGTTATCTACTTCACGAATATTATCACCAGAACGAGTGTATCTGCAATTAAAATCACCCATCAAAATAATTGCATTGCCTACTGAATTTGCATCCATGTATGCACATAATTGCAAAATATTATTTCGTCGAGCAGCTAAATCTGCAGCATCGCTTCCAGCATTGCAATGTACATTGTATAAATCAACATACACATCTTCGTTAAATCGCAATCTACAATAAGAAAATCCTTTTGGTGTCAAACAATCTGTACCATTACACTGATTCCATTTAATTCTCTTGAAGTCAACAAACGGAATCGTAGAAACAGTATTTAAACCATCACCTAAAACTACATCTGCCACATATTTACTTTTGTATGGAAGTTTAATTTGGCGATATAGTGAATCGTGATAAGCAAAATCTTCTTGAATATTAACAACATTGTAAGCGTTCAACAACGGACTTATCAAATGCATATGTTTTAATGGAAACTGATCAGGATTTATACCTTGAGGCAAACCAGCAACATTATAAGTAAGCGCGTTTATTTCACCAGTATTTGGCATATCTTGATATGGTGAATACTTTTCTCTTCCACAAGAAAACATAAGAAGAACAGAACATAATAAAATAAAAAATTTTGGTGATTTTTGCATAGATTTTGTGTGTTATATATGTGAATATAGCTATAATTGAATAACAAAAAAAGCGATTAATACTTTGTGGAAAGTTAAAATGAGGTTCTTACTTTTTAATTAATACCATTCGTAGCCTTTCATTGCCACAATTAGTAATCATATATCCATCTAAATAATATTTTTTAGTATATGGATTTCTAAGAATACTAAAAGTGCCATTGCCAAAACACCATTCTAATCCTTTTGGCAATAAATCAAAAAAAATAATTTTTTCTTGTTCTATAAATATCTTCTTTTCATCATAGTTGATATTTCCAGACACTTTGTATTTAGCTTTATAGATATCAGACTGATATCTATATTGAATGGACATTTCTCCAAATAAATCACCTGCATCATTATCGTCTACGATATACAGAGAAACTGGTAAGCCTTTTTTATTGTCACCGTCTAAACTTTTTGACATTAAAAATCCTTTCCATGTTCCATGGAACATTGGATTTCCAGCAATACTATTTGTTGCAATCAGCAGAAATAAAATAAAGTGCAGAAATCTGTTTAACATAATTTATGGAATGATGTTATTTTGTTTTAATATGTAAATTATAATATTGCTTTCCGCAATAAGTTATTCATATCAATTTTTGAACCAATTATATTTTCGATTTCAGAAAGCTGAATTCTTGCTTGTTCCATGGTGTCGCGTTCACGAATAGTTACGGTGTTGTCTTCTAGTGTTTGATGATCAACCGTTATACAATAAGGCGTTCCGAGTGCATCCATTCTTCTGTATCGTTTTCCTATAGAATCTTTTTCTTCATAAAAAGTTCTGCCAACAAATTTTAATACATCAATAATTTCACGCGCTTTTTCTGGCAAACCATCTTTTTTTATTAAAGGCAGAACAGCAACTTTTATAGGTGCTAATGCTGCGGGCAATTTTAATACCGTTCTTGTTTCGCCATTTACAAGTACTTCATCACATAAGCTTTCGCTTAAAACACGCAAAAACATTCTGTCTAAACCAATAGAAGTTTCAATGACATATGGAACATAATTTTGGTTAAGCTCTGAATCAAAATATTGTAATTTTTTACCAGAAAAATTTTGATGTTGTGTTAAATCAAAATCAGTTCTTGAATGAATACCTTCTAATTCTTTAAATCCAATTGGAAATTTGAATTGGATATCTTCAGCAGCATCAGCATAATGTGCTAATTTTTCATGTACATGAAAACGCAGACTATCTTTTGAAGTTCCTAATGCCAAGTGCCAGTTTAATCTTATTTGTTTCCATGTAGAGAACCATTCTTTTTGTGTGCCAGGTCGAACAAAAAACTGCATTTCCATTTGTTCAAACTCACGCATACGAAAAATAAATTGACGTGCTACAATCTCATTTCTGAAAGCTTTTCCGATTTGTGCAATACCAAATGGAATTTTCATACGTGCCGTTTTTTGCACATTTAAAAAATTCACAAAAATACCTTGTGCGGTTTCCGGACGTAAATATAAGTCTGTAGCATCTTCATCAACTGCACCTAATTTTGTTCCAAACATCAAATTAAATTGACGAACATCTGTCCAGTTTTTGGAGCCTGAGACTTCGCAAGCAATTTCGTATTCTTCAATTAATTCTTTGTATCGTTTATAATCAGCAGCTTCAGCAGCTTTAATGTATTCCATTTCTAAAGTAAGCCCTTTTGCATAATCGCGACTTGCCTTAGATTTTTCATCTTCAGATGCGTTAGATAAATTTTTCTTAGCTAATTCTTTTTCACCTTTTTCTTTCACCTTTTCAATTTTTTCTTCTAACAAAACATCAGCTCGGTATCTTTTTTTTGAATCTTTGTTATCAATTAACGGATCGGAAAAAGAATCCACGTGACCGCTGGCTTTCCAAACTGTTGGATGCATAAAGATTGCAGAATCTAAGCCAACAATATTTTCGTGCATTTGCACCATACTTTTCCACCAGTATTCTTTTATATAATTTTTGAGTTCGACGCCAAAAGGACCGTAATCATACACAGCTCCTAAATTGTCGTAAATTTCACTCGACGGAAAAATAAATCCGTATTCTTTGCAATGTGATATAATTTTCTGTAAATCTATTTCTGCCATAATAGGTCAAAGATAATAATTTGAAATGCTTTAGTATTCACGAACACACTTAAAAATAATAAACTGTTGAGTAAAATTAGTTTATTTGAAAATTTGAGAATGAAATTATTAAGAAATACCAATAATCACGTATTTACATTAAATTTAATTGGTATTTAATTTGTAAAGAATGAATAAAAACATATAATATGAAGCCAAAAACAAATTTAACGTGCTATCTGCTACTTTTTAGTTTGCTTTCGTTTGCACAAACAGATTACAAATCGAGCACCAAATATAAAGATGGGTATACTTCTATATATATAACAATTCCTAAAAAAGCGACTGCCGCTTATAGTTCCACAAGTACAGAATACAGACATGGATTGCTAGTTGAAAAAACACAAAAAATCGTGTTGCCAACAAAGTATAAAAGTGTATATTATTCAAATGAAGACGGGTTATATATTGTACAGGATACTTTAGAAAAATGGGGTTTGTATTCTGCAAAAACACAAATATTTTTACTTGAACCAACGTATAATAAAGTTGAAGTTTTTACAGATGGCGTTGGTATTGTACAGAAAAGAATATTTAATAACGGCTGGTATGATTATTACTATGGAGCAATAGACAAAACAGGAAAATTAATTGTTGCTGATACATTTACATATTTAGGAGTTTGCAGAGATGGTTTGATGAGTTTTAAACAAAATGGAAGATATGGCTATATGGATAAACAAGCAAATATTGTAATTCCTGCAATGTATACAAGTGCAAAAAATTTTGCAAATGGCTTGGCGTCTGTGCAAGTAGATGAAAATTCAAAATTTGGGTATATCAACAAAGAAAATAGGTTTATAGTTGAACCTAAATATGTTGATGCAGAAAGTTTTTATGAAGGTTATGCCAGTGTGTATACTGAAAAGAAATTTTATTCGATGAAAGGTGGCAATGTAAATACTGATAAAGTTGGTGTGATTGATACCAAAGGAAATGAAGTCATTCCGCCAATATACGAAACGGTTTCACTTAAAAGACCTGGTGGCATTTTCAAAGTAACTAAAAATGAAAAACAAGGTTTAATTGACAGTACAGGAAAAATTATTTTACCTGTAGAAAATAAAAAAATAGATGAATTCTATAGTGATATTGCTCGTGTAGAAAAAACTTCAGGTATGTTTGGATTGATTAACAAAGAAGGCAAGTGGCTGTTACCTGCTGATTATACTGAACTTTCTTCCTTGTACTCAAGCGATGGGTTTTATGTAAAAAAAGATGGCAAATATAGTGTATATGATAAAAACATGAAAGTGATTATACCAGCAGATACCGCAAAACGTGTAGCCATCTCCAAAAAAAACATTGCATATGTTTTTGATAATGCAATAAAAGTATTTGACATTTCTGGTAAACTAATTAAAACAATGAAACAGGAAAGCGTTGATTTGTATGGCACCAATTTTTTCAGTAACGATGATTCTTTAAAAATAGCATATTTTAAAACTATAATCTTGTACAATCTTCAAACTAAAACACACCAAAAATTAATTGCGGATGATGTTGCAGATTTTAATGAAGAAGGAATTTTTCTAGTTAAGTTGAACTCTAAATATATCTTTCATGATTACACAGGAAAAAAATTGTATGCTAAATCTTTTGAAAATGCAATAAATTTTTCAGAAGGTATTTGTGCGTTACAAGAAAACTCTTACAGTAAACCTTATCTCGCAGATAAAATGTTGGCTAAAATTACCGAATTAAGCACTGTTTTTTACGGACCTTATTCTGAAGGTTTGGCAATGACTAAAAGTCAATATGGTGGAACGATTTATTATTTAAACAAACAAGGAAAAGAACAGTTTTCTGTGTATGGTACAGAAGGCAGTGCTTGTAAAAACAACAGAATCAAAATTAAAAACAGTTATGGAAAGTTTTTCTTTGTCAACAAAAGTGGCAACAGAATTAACAGCAGTACTTATGATGATTTAGGAGATTTTTGTGATGGATTAGCTGGGTTTAAGGACAATAAAAAAGGTGGTTATATTGATACGTCAGGGAACGTTGCAATAGCAGCAATATATGATGAAGTAAGCAATTTTACAAACAGTACAGCAATGGTGAAACAAAATAATTTGTATTTCCAAATAGATATAAAAGGCAATGCAATCAATGATGCTAAATATACAGGTGTTTCAAATCCTGCAAACGGTAGCTTTCCAGTTAAAAAAGAAAATAAATTTGGATTGATTGACAGTAAAGGAAATACTATTGTTGATTTTAAATACAACGAAATAGGAACCCTATGTGATGGAATGATTTGGGCAAGAAAAGAAAAAGATGGAAAATTTATTTTGTTGAACAAAAGTGGGAATGAAATTTCTACCAACGATTATGATGCTTGCGGTAGTTTTGAGAACGACTATGCTCAGGTAACAAAAAATAACAAAGGTGGAATTATAGATAAAGCTGGTAAACTTGTTTTGCCAATAGAATATTCAAATTTAAGTAAAGTATATAAAAATACAGTTATTGTAGTGAAACCAAGTGGTGCTAAAATAATTTCAATAAAATAAAGCGAATATTAACTCTTAACCGTTATCGCAGAATCATATTTTTGATGTATAATTTTGTCCAAAAATAAACTTGACTTATAGGCTAAAAAGGAGAAAAATGGCGCAGCTATTACATCAATCGTATAATGAACATGTTGTATCAATATAAATGCACTAATTAATAAACTTAAAAGTAATAATGCTTTTTTAATTATTTGGTTTGGACAAATGATAAAGAACAACATTGCAGTAGAAACATGACCTGAAAAGAATAAATCTTTTACAATGTAACCACCATCTGGCGTACTCATAAAGATAATTGTAACAGGGTCTTTTAACAATATCATTCCTAATGGTGGTTCTAGTGCAACAAAGTAAATAGAAATGGTACGCATAATAATCAACAAACAATATCCTTGCATAGCAATGATAAATGTTTTAGGGTTTATAATAGTTGAAATAATAAACAGTCCTAATGTAATATAGGTTAATGTGAAAGTAATCATAGAGACATCATAGGCTGGAAAATAGGATAACAAAGGATCCATTAATTGCATTCCTTTTCTAGTTTCCAGTTGCGTCATTATGATTCTACAATATTTAAATAGAAAAATATATAGCAATAATGTTATTATAATCTGGTTTCTTATTCTGCTATCAGACAGAATTTCTTTCCAGTTAGAATATACAGTATTAAAATAATTTGACACCATTCTCATTTTCTAAGGCCTAAATAAAACTATTGTGAAGAATATTCAGGCAAAAATAAAGAAATATGGTTGTAATGTGAAAATTATATGAATTTCTAATTCTTAAATTATTCTTAAAAATTTAGACAAATACTTCTTGTCCATGTTTTATTGTGTTTTTTTCAAGAATATAATCACTTAATTGGATTGTCTTGGTTCTATTTCTGAATTCCAGTGTAAAACCAGGCCAAACCGTATGATTTTTCCCATCTTCACTTAAATACCAGCTTTTGCAACCGGAAAGCCAAATAGTACCTTCTAATTTTTTCTGAATTTCTTCGTTGAATTTTGTCTGTACTTCTTTTCTTACATCAATGGATTTAATATCTTGTCCAAGCATTTTCTGTACAGCATCTATAATATAATTGGTTTGCGATTCAATCATGTAAATCATAGAATTATGACCTAAGCCAGTATTTGGTCCAAGCATAATAAATAAATTAGGGAATTGATTTACAGAAGTTCCATAATATGCTTCTGGTGATTCACCTAATACATCTTTTAATTGTACACCACCTTTTCCTTTTACATTGTAATACTGAAAACTATCTGCCACGTGGAACCCAGTTCCTAAAATAATTGCATCTATTTTGCGCGATTTTCCATCGCTCGTCACAACACTATCTTCTGTAAATTCTTGAATACCATCTGTTACTACATCAACATTTGATTGTGCTAATGAAGGATAATAATTATCGGATAACAACACACGCTTACAGCCTAATTTAAAAGTTGGTGTCAATTTTTTGCGCAAGTCAGGATCTTTAATGTGTTTTTTGATATGGCGTTTGCCAATTACTTCACCTAGTTTTAAAATAGCATCGTTGTACATCATACCTACAACCTGAGCTTCATTCAGATAATAAATAAAATCTCTATTGAGTTTTTGGAAAATTGGTAATTTCTCAAATAATGTATTTTCTGTTGGAGAAAATTCGTTATTTGGTTTAGGTAAAACCCAAGGCGCTGTTCGTTGCATCAGGTATAGTTTTTTTACTTTAGGCTGAATTTCTGGAACAAACTGAATGGCACTTGCGCCAGTTCCAATTACACATATATTTTTATTATTCAAATCATATTCGTGATTCCATTGTGCTGAATGAAAAATTGAACCTTTAAAATCTTTTATACCTTCAATAGTTGGTAAACTAGGAATATGTAAAGGTCCATTTCCAACAATGGCAATATTTGCTTTTAAAATTTCATTTCGCTGATTGGTAATTTCCCAAATCGCATTATTTTCATCATATTCTGCAGTTTTAACTTCCCAGTTAAATAAAATATGTTTTCTTAAATCGTATTTTTTTACACAATGTTTTATATAGTCCAAAATTTCTTCTTGTGGAGAAAATGCTCTAGTCCAGTTTGGATTTGGTTCAAACGAGTAAGAATATAAATTTGACTTTACATCACAAGCTGCACCAGGATAAGTATTGTCGCGCCAAGTTCCGCCAACTTCATCAGCTTTTTCTACAATCGTGAAATTGTGAAATCCTATTTTCTTTAGTTGAATTGCTATGCAGATGCCAGAGAAACCTGTTCCTGAAATGATGATAGAAAAATCTTTATTGTTTGTCATAGTATTATTATAATGTAGTAAAGGTAGATGATACAACTGTTTTTTATCTGTACAAAAGCTAATTTATTACTAATAAATGATAAGTAATCATTAATTAATATCTTTGTATATGCTTTCGCAACGACAACTTTTTTTACAACATATAGCACAAACAAGCGATGCACCTTTAGGTTTGGAAATTGACCATGCGCAAGGTGTTTATTTATATGATACATCAGGTAAAAAATATATTGACTTGATTTCTGGTATTGGCGTAAGTGCATTGGGTCACTGTTATCCGAAAGTGGTAAAAGCAATACAAGAACAAGCTGCAAAATACGCACACACAATGGTGTATGGCGAGTTTGTTCAAAATCCACAAGTGCAATTAGCAAAATATGTTTGCGATTTGTTGCCATCAAATTTGAATTCCGTTTATTTTACGAATTCAGGAACAGAAGCTACTGAAGGTGCGATGAAGTTGGCTAAACGCTTTACCCAAAAAACAGAAATTATTTCCTGTTTTAATTCTTATCATGGCAGCACGCAAGGTGCTTTGAGCTTAAATGGTGATGAGTATTTTAAATCTGCTTACAGACCATTGTTGCCTGATACAAGACACATTCGTTATAATAATATTGAAGATATACATCTTATTACAACTAAAACTGCAGCTATTTTTTTAGAACCTGTGCAAGCAGAGGCTGGTGTTCTGGTTCCAGATTCAACTTATTTAAAAGCCATAAGAAAACGATGCGATGAAACAGGCACACTTTTAGTTTTTGATGAAATACAGACAGGTTGTGGCAGAACTGGAAATTTATTTAGAGTGCAATGATAAAATGTAACACCTGATATTTTATTAGTTGGAAAAGCATTTGGTGGTGGTCTACCGTTGGCTGCATTTATTTCAAGTAATGAAATTATGCAAGTGTTGCAACATAATCCTGTACTTGGACATATTACGACATTTGGTGGAAATGCCATTTGTTGTGCAGCTGGGTTGGCATCTTTGCAAGAAATTTCAGAACAAAAATTATACGAACAAGCAGAAAAAAAAGCACAATTATTTATTCAGTTATTACAACATCATGCCATACAAAAAATAAATCATTGTGGTTTAATGATGGCTGTGTATTTAGATAATTTTGATAACTTAAGAAAAGTAATTAATGAATGTCTGGAAAATGGCTTAGTGGTTGATTGGTTTTTGTTTGCCAATAATTGTTTGCGAATTGCACCACCATTAATTATTTCAGAAGAGGAAATTTATGCATCTTGTGAAATAATTATGAAGTCATTAAATAAAGTTTATAAAGAATAATTTATGATACGTAAATCAAGATTTACAGTTTTTAGATTTATTAAAATAGTTGTATTGATTTGTGCATTGTTGACAAATGAATCTGTAATCGCACAGGCAACAAAATTACCACAACCTGTATTTCTACAATTTATAGATTCAATTGATAGATTTGAAATTAATCATGCGACTCAGTTTAAACATATAGATTTACCTAAAAAATATTACAATACCTTTTTAAGTTATGTAAAAGATTCAGTAGCAGTAGAACAGCCAGGCTTGGAAACTAGTGTTTATTATAGCCTTACGCTGTTTAATGACAAAATTATAAATGGCGATATTTATTGGAATGATGCTGTAAGTTATATAGTTTTTAAGGTAGATGAAAAGAAATATGTAAATTATTATACCAAAGAAGGTGTAGCACAAATAAAAATGTTATTCAAATTATAAACTTGAGAAAATCATTTGTATTCAATGTCTTATTTATGGTTTTTGTCAATTTATTGATAAAACCATTTTGGGTATTTGGTATAGACAGAACAGTACAAAATAAATTGGGCGAAAGCGAATACGGTTTATTTTTCGCCATTTTTAATTTCACTTATTTATTTCAGATTCTGTTAGATTTTGGATTTCAGAATTACAATAATCGCGAAGTTGCAGCCAATAATAAACGCATCAACGAATTGCTGCCAAGTATTTTAGCGTTCAAAACGGTTTTATTTATTGTCTATTTGGTGTTGTGCATCTGCATTGCGTATCCGTTAGGTTATTTATCAAAATCATTTATCTGGATTATTTTATGCAATCAAATTTTATTATCGTTCAATATTTATTTACGTTCTAATGTTTCCGCGCATCAGCATTTTATAACAGATGCATTATTGTCTGTCTTAGATAAATTACTGATGATACTATTTTGCATGGTGTTGATTTATGGAAACTTACCTTATTTTCAATTAAGTATTTTCAATTTTGCATTAGCACAATTGGCTGCTTATATAATTACATTTGTTGTCTGTTTGTTTTTTGCTTTCAGGCTTACCACAAAACTTACATTTGATTTTTCGCGCAGTAATTTTTTACAAATTGCAAAGGAAACGTTACCGTATGCACTTATTTATTTTTTAATGACAACGTATTACAGAATTGATGGCGTAATGTTAGAAAAATTACAAGGTGCAAACGGTGCTATGGAAAGTGGTATTTATGCGCAAGGCTACAGAATTATGGAATCGCTGAATAATATTGGTTATTTATTTGCCGGAATTTTATTGCCATTATTTGCTTACAGGATTTCAAAAAATATACAAATAAAAACATTATTGAAATCAGGTTTGACCATTATGTTTTGCGTAGCGGTTTCCATTATCGTGTGTTTGTTTTGGTACAAAGAAGACATCATGAAGTTATTATACACATCAGCAAACACAACATATTCTGCAGAAGTATTCGGTTATTTACTGTTGAATTTTTTTCCTGTTGCAATCTTATATGTTATCGGAACGCTATTAACCGCCAATCAAAATTTTAGATTGATGATTTATACGTTGATTATTGCGGTTATTCTGAATATCAGTTTAAATTTTTATTTGATCACTAATTTTGGTGCAAAAGGCGCAGGCATTGCTACATTAATTACACAACTATTTATGCTGGTTTGCTATACTGTTTATAGTATTCGAATTTTTAAAATTAATGTACAGATAAAATATTTATTTCAATTAATAGCATTTGCAGGAACTTGCTGTACTCTTATTTTTTTTATGCAGAAAATACAATTCTCAAGCAATACGATGTATGATTTACTGGCGCATATTGCTGTTTACTTTCTCTTGATGCCTTTGCTTTGTTATGCAACAGGTTTAATCAATACAAATACGTTGAAGCTAAAAGTTGGCAAAGAAGAATTGCTATAACGACTTTGCAATAATATGAGTGTGACTAATAGCAATATCTTTTACTGAATATTGATTGAAAGGTGGTTTTATATTTATACTTTTCACTTCATCTTCATTTCCAGGTCTATTTAATTCTTCTAAAATAGTAAAATTATTTGCTGCATATAATTTTCTGTAATCATTGATTCGCCATCTGTTTTGTGGTTGTATCGAATTATCAATCAACTTCCATTTGCTTTCAGAATATCGCAAATAATTATAAATAGTAATGCTTTTATCTAAATGTGCGAAATGATCTGACATATCTATAAAGTGACTCATAATACCGTCTTTCTTCAGTAATCTTTTAAACTCTTTCAAAATACCATCTAAAGTTTCAGGATATACGTGTTCAAATGTATTGTTAGAGTGAATTAAATCCATTGACGCATCTTCAAAAGATAAATGACGCGCATCCTGAACGATAAAATTAAATCCTATTGAATTCCATTTTTTTGTGAATTCAGTTTCATCTTTTATACTCATCAATTTTTTTAATTCAGATAATCTTTCTGTTTTAATTTTTGGTAAATACTGCTGAATTTTATTAGTGTTTGTCCATTCAATAAATTTCAAAATAGATTCTTTTTGTTTTTTTACAGAAGTCAGATTTTCAATATCAATAGAATAAATAGTTTTAGCGCCACACAAATACATAGAAATTGGCACAATCGGATACCAGCCAGTTCCTAATTCCAATGAAGTAAAACCTAACAAATCAGAAGAAAATTTTGAAAAATAACGAATATGATTAGACGCATGAATTAATCTATCTTCAAATAGATCATCTGTAAGCACAACGCCTTTAGTAATGTATTTCTGAAATAAATAATTGATTTTATTCTTGTAAGGTAAAAAGGAGATACTTTTCTGAATAATTGCTTTTAATATCCACTTTTTCATCAGCTAAAACTACAATTTATAATACGCATTCCAAAAATAAATTCAATATTACATTTACACTTTATTATCTTTGTTACCATATTTACCAAACAGAAATTATATATGTTAGAAATCTTGAAAATTGTATTGCAATGGAAGAAGCAGATTTTGTTGTTCATGATAGTAGCGGTATTAGCAAGTGTTATTATTACGATGCCGTTTATCATGCCACCATATTATAAATCGCTTAAGATATTTTATCTTTCAAACCCAATCAGTACAGACAGAGCTGCTTTGTTTAATGAAAAAGAAGCAAACGGCGTAAGTGTATTTGGTGGCAAAGAAGATGTGAATCGCTTTTTAACTATTATTAATTCTACATCGGTAACGCAATCAGTAATTGATAAATATAGGTTAGGGAAACACTATGGTATTGAAGAAGGCAATGCGCAATTGTTTTCTTATTACACACAAAAAGTATTTTATGGAAATTTTAATGCTGTGCGAAATGATTTAGGCGCTATAGAAGTTAGTGCTGTTGACACAGATGCTAAGTTGGCAGCAGATATTGTAAATGAACTAGTGCAAAAAACAGATTCTATTTACAGA
>JANNVS010000333.1:0-1943 GCA_031414515.1 Sphingobacteriales bacterium
AGTGTAGAGTTTACTGCTTCCTAAAGATTTATAATCTCGCTCCTCTCCACTTTTCATAGCAACATCAATCCATACTTCATCTTTACTCCATGGAATATTTGCAAAGACTCCTTTTTCGGACTTTCCTGTACCTATTACCAATGTGAATAAGCCATAATTGTTAGTTGTTACAGCATGTGTCTCCGTATAATAATTGCCTTTTGTGTTTGGGCTAAAAAGGGATACTTTTAAAGTAAGCTGTTTGTTTTTAATTACCAAACCAGTCAGATCATGGGCAACTCCCTGGTAATTTATTCCCTGAGGTGTATTCTCTGAATATCCTGTTAATGCGAATAAAATGCAAAGCATCAACACTAAATAATTTTTTTTCATATTCTTTTTTTAGGTTAATAAAATTATTAATTAATAAACATCAAGCAATTTATGACTAAAAAATTATAATTCCATATTAAATATTTTTAAGAATAAAACAGTATCCGACTTCAATAAAAAAAACAGAAGATAAATAAATTTGCATTATAATTTATTTATCTTTACTTTTAAATAGTAATTATATAGCCAAGTTCTTTTAATAACTAAATTTTTTAAATGAAGAATACCATATTACTATTTTTGATGTTAATTTTATTACAAACATCATTCTGTCAGCAAATTTCACGACAAGTTATCTCAAGTTCAGGAGGTGAAGCTCGAACTTCAAAAACAATTATAAATTATACAATAGGAGAACCTATAGTTACTACTTACGATGTGAAACCAAATTCACTTACACAAGGATTTCAACAAGGCGATATTACTATTGAAAAACATATTGAATCTACTTATGTTAATCCTGAATCTAATATTTCTTACAATCAAAATATATCTGTTTTTCCTAATCCTACTTCCGGGTTAATAACATTAAGTCTGGATGGAATTGAAACAATTTCTGATTATACTTATAAATTATATGATTTGATTGGACGTATAATAAAATATGGATTCCCTGAAAATATACAAACACAAATTGACATCTCTTACTTAAGCAGCGGTGCTTATATTTTAGTAGTAACTGGCTTAGACAAACCTGTTAAAGAATTCAAAATTATCAAAGCAGACTAGAAAATATAACACTGCAACATAAAATCTAATCACTAATAACAATCCACATCAACTACTACTTTAATTTGTTTAAAAGATTGAAACTGATACAATCCATTAATAGCTTGTTGTATTTCGTTTTTTATGCGTGCTAGTTCTTTGTAGCTGCGAGGAATTTTTACTAAAATATCACGCAAATAATAGTTGTTTATTTTTTGAATAATTGGCGCGTTTGGTCCAATAATCCAGCCGCTGTATTTTGCGTGTAAATATTCTGAAACTTTATTCGCAGCTTCTATCGTAGTTTTTATGTCTTTATGTTTTATCGTTAATTGTATCAATCGCGAAAATGGTGGATAGTGAAACTGTTTGCGTTCCTGCAATTGTGCCTGATAAAAATCTTCGTAACTATTTTCTAAAATATAGTTTGCTATTGCGTGTTGTACGTTTCCAATTTGTATCATCACCTTGCCACGCTTTTCTCTTCGTCCTGCACGACCACTTACTTGTAGTAGTAATTGATACGCACGTTCCATTGCACGAAAATCCGGATAGAACAATAACGAATCAGCATTCAACACACCTACTAAACTTACGTTTGTAAAATCCAAGCCTTTCGTTACCATTTGCGTGCCTACCAAAATATCATATGCACCATCTTCAAACGCTTCAATGATTTTATTGTGTCCATGTTTTGATTTCACAGTATCGTAATCCATTCTACCAATGTTTGCTAGTGGAAACATCGTTTTCAAATCTTCTTCGATACGTTCTGTGCCGAGTCCTTTTTGCTGCAACTCATGCGAACCACATGCACCGCAACTATGCATTACTGCTTGCGTGTAACCACAATAATGGCAACG
>JANNVS010000334.1:0-4420 GCA_031414515.1 Sphingobacteriales bacterium
ATATCATAGATCCAAATAAACCAAGTCTATCTAAGCTACAAAATGTTGAATATATTACAGAAATTGCAAGCATTGGTGTAAAACTTCTAGTTGATAGATTGATGAATGAATAAATTTATTTTTTTAATTTAAATGAAATTCCTGCGCCACCAGTATTTCCATTCTTGTCAATTCCTAAGACATTCAAGTATGCAATAGTGTCAGCGGCTACATCTATAAAAATCTTTTTAGTTATAGTAATAGTTTTATCGGCAGAAGAAGTCTCTTCTTTATAAAATATTTTATGAGTATAAAAATTAGAGATAATAATTTTATAGAACTTTAAGTTTTCGTCAGTTACAGTAAAATTAATTCCTATTGAATCTGCCAAATAGAAGGAATCTGTTGCTGAAGGAAAGGAAATAGAAACTTTCGGTGGCTCCGTTTCTGATTTTTTACAAGCAGTAAAAATCAACAGATAAATAATGGTAAATAATAACTTTCTCATAGTATATAAATGTAATAATAAAAAAATGACTGCCTATTAATTTGTCAATTTATTCAATTCAAAATAAAAAACTATCTTTATTGTCCACTACTGATTTGGTGATGAGTATAAAACTTAAAAAATCTATATCATTAGTCACATTTTTAAATTTTAAAAATCGGAGTAAATGAAAGAGAATTTGAAATTTGAAATCAATTATACAGCATATCAAAATGTTGAAGAACTTCCTGAAGTATATCAGAATTTGGTCAAATTGGCAAAAAAGGCAACAAACGACAGTTATGCTCCGTATTCCAACTTCAAAGTAGGTGCTGCATTATTGCTAAATAATGATGAAATAATTTTAGGTAGCAATCAGGAAAATGCATCCTATCCAATTGGGTTTTGTGCTGAGCGCACGGCATTAAGTGCTGCAGCATCGTTAGCATCTCATGAAAAGATAAAAGCTATTGCCATAACTGCTAAATCTGTACATAATCCAGTATTAAAACCAGCTGCACCTTGTGGTATTTGCAGACAAACAATTTTTGAAGCAGAAAATAAACACCATCAAAATATAGAAATCATTCTAACTGGCGAAAATGGAATGGTCTATATTTTTAAAACTATAAAAGACTTATTGCCTTTGCATTTCGATGCAGGTTTTTTATAGTTCTTAAAAGAAAACAGATATTCATTCAAGCAATTGTACCATAATCACCTTAAAACATAATACTCGCCACGTGTGTCTTTGTCATATAAAATTAAACCAGCCTTTGTTAATTTTATTAAAATAGTATTCATACGTTGCAAAGAAATATTCATTCTGCGTGCAAATTCTTTGGGTAACAAAAAATCATTCTTTTTTAAAAAATCTAAAGCAAATTGTTCTTTCGAATCTAATTTTCCAATTTCAGTAAATTCTTCCTGTTCCAGCATCTTCTTGGTACTTTTACTTGCAAGTAAAGTTTTGTCATTACTACGCATATACAATTGCCATTCATCATTTTCATCTATAGCGAAATGTGGTTTTAATAAACTATTTTTAATCTGAACTTCCAGTATAGACAGGTCATCTATAGTTTCAAAAATGGAAAAGATAATTTCAATAGGTGGATCACAAAAATGTTGTGCCGCTTCGTACAACATATACATTTCTTCTTCTGCATTACAACCCAATAAATTACCATTATCCATAACACCAATTAATAATTTGCCACCGCTATTATTTGCGAAGGCTGCAATAGTACGTGCAATTTTCTTTGATGAATTAATTGTTTGTTTAAAATCTAACTGAACGCCTTCACCTCTAGAAATAGTTTTTCCCAAGTCATCTAAATCATATTTTATTTCAGGCTGGAAACGCATTTAAAAAAATATTCTTAAGTTATTTAATATTCATAATAAGAAAAATCAGAAGATAAATAGTCGAAGATAAATTTCTTTAAGATATTTTAATATTTTTTATAAAACTATTTTTTTGATTTATGAAAAGACACTTGTATCTATAAGACTTTAACAAAATTCTATTAAAAAATAATGATAAAAAGATGGTTTAAAATACAAAAGGCTTATTATATCTAATTTATAGTTATTTTTGCCTTTCTTAGTTGAATCATTCGTATGCTAAAATCTGTCATTCCAAGAATCAAAGACTGGCCTATCAACTTGATAGCGAATAAAAGAGATAAAATATTACAGGAAACCATTTCAGAAGCAGTTTTAGAATTTAATAAATCACATCCTACACTTTCCCAATTACGTGACCAATTACAAAAGACATTGTATCTAGAGCATATTCGGCTTAAAAGTGAACCTTGGGAAGTTGATCCTGAAGATGAACGGGAATTTTGGGGTAGCATAAAAAAAAATTTACTACAGGCTGACCCTAGTCAAATAGATGAAGATACTTCAAAAGAAAGGCATCAGGAAATGTTGCAAAGTATAATGTCTCGATATGCCAATGAGATTATTGCTCATTTTAATCCTAATATGTTTTGGTTTGCCAGACAGTTATTGGTACGATTCTTTGCTCGTTTATTTAACTCACATTTTGGTGGAATAAAAGGCATACTAAATCCACAGGAAAGCCTGAAAGATAAGCTAATTGTTGCCGGTCCAGTTGAAAAGTTACGTAGATTATCATTAAAAGGCACTGTTATTCTTGTACCTACACATTTTTCAAACTTAGATTCAGCTATAATAGGTTTTGGAATGGATTACATTGGTATGCCAGCTTTTCAATATGGCGCCGGACTCAATTTATTCAATTCAAAGATTTTTAGTCTTTTTGCTGGTAATCTTGGTGCTTACAAGCTAGACCGAAGAAAGAAAAATCCTATCTATTTAGAAATCTTAAAATCTTATTCTAGAACCAATGTATTAGCAGGTGCACATACTATATTTTTTCCTGGCGGCACTCGCTCAAGAGCTGGTAATATTGAAACAGAATTAAAGTTAGGATTACTGGGAACTGTAATGGAAGCACAACGAATACATTTTGAAAAAAATCCTTCAAGTCTTGCTCCAAAAATATTTGTAATACCACTAACTATTAGTTATCATTTTGTTCTTGAAGCTTCTTCTTTAATTGAAGACCAGTTAAAGCGAACCGGTAAAGAACAATATCTCGTTTATGACAAACCACAGACCGCAGGAAAAGGAATATTAAAATTCTTTTGGGAAACTTTTTCTAAAACAACCGACATCACACTTTCCTTAAGTGAACCAATGGATGTTTTTGGTAATTCATTAGATGACGATGGTAATAGTTTGGATAAATTTGGAAATCGTTTAAATATCAGAAATTATTTTGCAACTAAAGGACAATTAAAAGCCGATGATCAACGAGAAATGATATACACACAAATGCTCGGCAATAAAATATTAGAAGGATTTTTTAAAAACAACGTAGTCTATGCATCGCATGTTGTCGCATTTGTTGCTTTTGAATTATTAAATAAAAAATTAGATTATCCTGATTTATTCACGTTAATGCGTACTTCGGACGAAGACCGTGAGATTAATTGGGATGAATTTAAAACGTCTGTAAAACGGGTAATTGATGAATTATATGTGTTGAATAATAAGGACCAAATAAAACTTGCTCCGCACATGACTACAAAAGAATTGCATGAAATTATAGAATTGGGAATTTATAATGTATGTATTTATCATACAAATTTACCTATCATGCGAATTAAGAATGGAAATATTTCCAGCGAAGATTTGAAACTTTTATATTACTATCACAATAGATTATTAGGCTATGATCTTCACAAAAGCATCTGATAAAAATCCTGTAGCCGTAATCGGTGCTGGCAGTTTTGGTACTGCTGTGGCTAATTTATTAGCAGAAAATGGTGATGTATTATTTTATTCACGACGACAAGAAGCAGTTGACATCATCAATAAAGAAAGAATAAATAATGGACAGACCATTCACCCAAATATTAGAGCAACAAATGATTTGCAAGAAATTATGGATAAGTGCTATTTACTTTTTCCATCTGTTTCATCTGATTCTTTTCGTCAAGTAATGCAGTCTATGGCTCCTTACTTACGTCCTGATCATATGATGATACATTGCACCAAAGGATTTGACATTAAGTTAGAACCAGGTAAAACAATTTTAGACAAGGATGTAGTCTTACGACCTTCGGATATTTATACTATGAGTAAGGTAATATTAGAAGAAACTTGTGTGAAGCGCGTAGGCTGTATGAGCGGTCCAAATTTAGCTCGCGAAATTGCTAATAAGCATCCAGCTGCGACTGTAATTGCAAGTAAGTTTGATGAAGTAATACGTGAAGGCGAAAATGCAATTAGAAGTAAGAGATTACAAGTATATGGCAATCATGATATATATGCGGTAGAATTAGCAGGTGTATTAAAAAACTCAATGGCATTAGCTGCAGGCGCATTAGCTGGATTAGGTTATGGTCAAAATGCCAT
>JANNVS010000335.1:0-9621 GCA_031414515.1 Sphingobacteriales bacterium
AGCTACCAAACTTCAGGAATTTAATTTCAAAAAAGAAGGGTTACTAACCAACTTAATTGGTTTTAATATTGGTGTTGAAATTGGTCAATTTATTGCATTGTTGTATGTGCTTATTATCATCAGCATTTGGCGAAAGTATAAATCATTCACACAATTTTCTACCATCACCAATATTGCGCTTATTATCGCAGGTTTTGCGCTAATGATATTTCAATTAAAAGGTTTTTTTAACGCTTAAATATTAAAATTATGACAACGAATAATTCAACACAAAACTTATCCAATAATCAGATAAAAAAATTAACCGTATTGGCAATCATCACCACTATACTTATTGTATTCATTGCTTATTTACCTGCTCGGTATGGTAAAGATTATACTGGATTAGGTAAAATAATTGGTTTTAGTCGGCTTTACCAAGACCATAACGAAGTAGATAAAAAACTAAAAGAAATACAAAATGAAAAAACATCAGATAATAATTAAATCAAAGAAAATGAAAAAAATATTAAATCATATATTGCTTTTTGCTTGTCTGTCATTATTATTTACAAGCTGTAAAACTAAAGAAGCAGAAAAAGAAAAAGATGCAGAAAACACCACAATAGAAAATATTACCACACTTACAGATGCACAATTAAAAAATGCAGGCATACTGGTTGGTAAAATTGAACAAAGGCAAATATCATCAACAATAAAAGTAAATGGTAAAATAGATGTGCCACCGCAGAACCTTGTATCTATTAGTGTTCCAATGGGTGGCTACTTAAAAACTACAAATTTATTAGAAGGTATGCATGTTGCTAAAGGACAAACTTTATGTGTTGTAGAAGATAAACAATACATACAATTGCAAGAAGATTATTTAATGGTGAAAGCAAAAATTGATTATGCAAAAGCAGAATATGAGCGTCAAAAAGAACTCAACCAAAGCAAATCCAGTAGTGACAAAGTGTATCAGCAAGCGCAAACAGAATATAACTCACTATCTATTTTATTACAATCTTATGCTGAAAAATTAAGATTCGCTGGCATAAATCCAAATAATGTATCAGCTAGCAAAATATCTAAAAGCATAAATATTTATTCGCCAATCAATGGTTATGTTTCTAAGATTAATGTGAACATTGGCAAGTATGTAAATCCAAGCGATATTTTATTTGAAATTGTAAACCCAGCTGACATACATTTAGCATTAACCATTTTTGAAAAAGACATCAATAAGCTTTCAATTGGTCAATCTTTGTCGGCTTACACCAATACCAATCCAAACAAGAAATATCTTTGTGAGATTATTCTTATAGGAAAAGATTTTACGGAAAATCACAGCACAGAAGTACATTGTCATTTTGAAAACTATGACAAAGCACTTTTACCAGGCATGTACATGAATGCAATAATCGAATTAAAAAATAATATGTCAACGGCAATTACATCCGACGCAATCATAAAGTTTGAGAACAAAGATTATATCTTTATTGATAACGGAAACAAACAATTTGAAATGAAAGAAGTAATGATTGGTGATAGCGAAAACGGTTATACTGAAATTATTTCAGCAGTCAATATTATTAATAAAAATATAGTTGTAAAAGGCGCATACTCATTATTAATGAAAATGAAAAATACAGATGATGAATAAGAATAAGACATAAAAAATGGCTGCCATTTTACAATCGATTTAACAATATATGACTATTTTTTTGTTGCATTAATCATACATTAAGTATAATTTTACAATTGATTATAAATGAAATTTAAAACAAACATACCAGCATTACTAATGGCATTCCTTGTGTTTATTGCAAGCAATGGTATCGTTTTATCAGAACATATTTGCAATACTACACGTTCACATGATTACGCTTTCTTTTTAGACGCAAAATGCGATATGGAAGAACAAGTTTCATCATGTTGTGCTAAAAAGGTAATTAGTAAAAATGGGTGCTGTGAACATAAAGAGTTTTTCAAAAAATTATCTATTGAAGGATTTACGGCAAATCAAATAGAGATAAAACCTTATGAAAAAACAGTTTTACCTGATTTTCTTCTAAATAATTTCTTATTTAATCATCAAACTAATTTTGATAGATACATTACAGGCATTCCACTACCTGATAATCTATACACTATAAAATATCTATTGCGACCAACTTCCGCTGGTTTGCAAACTTTCCGTTGTTAATAGTTGATTTTTAATATCCATTCTGGATTTTTATGCAATACTATGTATGGTATTTGTATAACGAATTTAGAAAATGCTGTAAGTTAAATTATTAAGCATTAACTAACTTTAATCAATTATTAATCATATAAATTTTCAATAATGAAATCAATAAAAATATTTGTCATACTGATAACAATAATATTTTCATTTACAGTCAGTTATGCTAAAATCAAAAATCCAAAGACGGAAACTTTTAAAGTATATGGCAACTGTAGCATGTGTAAAAAAACAATTGAAAGCACTGTTAAGCAACACAAAAATGCATTAGGAATGTGGAACAGTAAATCGCAAATGCTTACGGTTACATACGATTCAACAAAAACAAGTGCTGATGAAATTCTAAAGCGTATTGCAAATGCTGGATACGATAATGATAAATACCTTTCAAGTAATGAAGTCTACAACAATTTAGATGCATGTTGCCAATACAATAGAAAGTTTGTCACTAAAAATTCTGCTATAGTACCTGATGTACAAACAACAACTCCGGAAAAAATGGATGAAATGCCTATGACCGCAGATACAAAAAATACTGTCAAAACAGTTACGACACCTATGGAAACACCTGCCACGCCTAAAACAGGAACAACAGTTGCTAAATCTGATTTTACTCCATTGCTTACACAATACTATGCAGTAAAAAATGCACTGATTGCAGATAATGCAACAACAGCAAGCAAAAGTGCAAGCGCACTTTTAACAGAATTAAATGCAGTAAAAATGGAAAGTATGTCAGCAACAGAACACACCGTTTGGATGAAATATTTCGACAAATTAAAAACAGATGCAACACAAATAAGCACAATTAAAAATTTAGAAAAACAACGTACTGCTTTTTCTTCTTTGTCTAATAATTTATGGTCAACCGTAAAAGGTATGAAAATAAAAGACAACGGCGCAATTTATGTTGATTATTGTCCAATGTACAATAATAACAAAGGTGCGTATTGGTTAAGCAAAGAATCCGCAATAAAAAATCCATATTATGGAAAATCAATGTTGACTTGTGGTAGCATCAAAGAAACAATTAAATAAAATTATTAAACATTCTAAAATCAAACAAAATGAAATACAAAATATTCACGAACACAATTAAAACAACTAAAGCAATGAGTAAAAAATCAATTGTTATTATCCTTGCAATTGTTATTGCATTTACTGCTTGCAATACTAAGCAATCAGAAGAAACAGAAACAACATCAACAGAACAATCAAACCAATTGTATGCATGTCCTATGCATCCTGAAGTTACAGGGAAAAAAGGTGACAAATGTTCTAAATGTGGTATGGAATTAACAGAGCTTGTAAAAAGTGAAACTGTTGTTCAATCAACTACTGAACCTGCAACCATAGAATCAACCACAAAAGTTTCTATCAAAGAAATAGTGGGCGCATATTTACAATTAAAAAACACACTTACTAAAGATAATTCAAAAGATGCTGCAACAACAGCTAAAGCATTTATTGCTGCATTTAAAAATTTCGATAAATCTGCATTCACATCAGAACAAAAGAAAACCTTTGATGATATTGAAAGCGATGCAAAAGAACATGCCGAACATATCGGAGCAAACGCTGGAAAAATTGAACATCAAAGAGAACATTTTGATATGTTGAGTAAAGACATATACGATTTAGTAAAAGCGTTTGGCGCAGGACAAACCCTATACAAAGATTTTTGTCCGATGTATAATGATGGTAAAGGTGCAACATGGTTAAGCGAAACTAAGGAAATCAAAAATCCATATTATGGCAAATCAATGTTGACTTGTGGCTCGATGAAAGAAGAATTAAAATAGTTTCTAATGAAGTATCTTAAAAAGATATTATTAGCATTTATTATACTGTTTATCGGTATTCAATTTATAATACCTGTTCGCAACGAAAGCGAACAGGTATTGTCAATAGATATATCTAAGACATTTAATGTGCCTGACAGCGTATTGAGTGTTTTAAAAATATCTTGCTATGATTGTCATAGCAACAATACTAATTATCCATGGTATTCCAATATTCAACCTGTTGCATGGCTATTAGATTCGGATGTTAAAAATGGAAAAGATAAACTAAATTTTAGCGAATTTGGTTCATATACCAAAAGAAGACAACAAAGTAAATTAAGATCAATAATTAGTCAAATTCAGGATAATAAAATGCCAATATCTAATTATACAATTATGCATAAAAATGCGGTTTTAACAACAAGAAATAAAACATTAATTACAAGCTGGTTGAACAAAACCAGAGAAAGTCTTTCAATATTAAATTAATTACAATGACACACACCTATAAAATCACAGGAATGAGTTGCAACGGTTGTCGTTCAAAAGTAGAAAAAACACTGAATGATATTGACGGCATTTCTGCTGTAGTTACATTAGAACCTCCAATGACTACTATTACAATGGAAAAGCATATTGATATTGAACAATTACAAACCGCTTTAACTGCTGCAGGTAATTATACAATTGAAATGTCTAACAATCAAAATACAACTGATAAAAAGGAAACTATTACAGAAACAAAATCATGTTGTCCATCAAACAATAAAGAATCTGTTGCAATAAAACCATTTTCTAAAAACAGTACTGGAAAATATTATTGTCCAATGCATTGCGAAGGTGACAAAGTATATGACAAAGCGAGTAATTGTCCTGTATGTGGAATGAACTTAGAAAAAGTTGCTGAACTTATTGTACAAAAAACTCAATATACTTGTCCAATGCATCCTGAAATTATCAGAGATGCGCCAGGTGCTTGTCCTATTTGTGGTATGGATTTAATTCCGATTGCAACGACAGTTAGCGATGAAGACAATACTTATAAAGAGCTCTTGAAAAAAATGAAAGTTGCTACCGCTTTTACAGTTCCGATATTTTTAATTGCTATGTTGGAAATGATTCCAAGTGTACACCTAACATCTTTAATGCCTCAGATATATTGGAACTGGTTGCAATTTGCATTGTCATTACCTGTTATTTTCTATGCTTGCTGGATGTTCTTTCAAAGAGCATGGACTTCCATTAGAACCATGAATCTGAATATGTTTACATTAATAGGAATCGGTGCTGGTGCTGCATTTATATTTAGTGTAATTGCAATGTTATTTCCAACTGTTTTTCCCGATCAGTTTAAAAGTCAAAACGGAACTGTATTTGTATATTTTGAAGCCGTAACAGTTATTCTAACATTAGTTTTATTAGGTCAATTATTAGAAGCAAGAGCGCATAGTCAAACCAACGGAGCTATTAAAGAACTATTAAAATTAGCACCAACCGAAGCAACATTAGTAATAGATGGAAAAGATAAAATAATTGCAATTGACGATATTAAAAAAGGTGATTTGTTACGTGTAAAACCAGGCGAAAAAATTCCTGTTGATGGAATTATAACAGATGGAAGCAGTAATGTTGATGAATCAATGATTACTGGTGAGCCAATTCCAGTTGATAAGAAAAAAGATGATAAAGTAAGTACAGGAACGATTAACGGTACAAAATCATTTATAATGATGGCAGAAAAAATCGGAGCAGAAACATTATTGGCACAAATTATTCAGATGGTAAACAATGCCAGTCGTTCTAAAGCACCTATACAAAAATTAGCAGATAGGATTTCTAAATACTTTGTACCTATCGTTTTGGTTATCTAATAATTACGTTTGTTGTTTGGGCAATATTCGGTACTGAATCCGCCTATGTTTTTGCTTTTGTTAATGCTATCGCTGTTTTAATTATTGCTTGTCCGTGTGCATTAGGCTTAGCAACACCAATGTCAATAATGGTTGGTGTAGGTAAAGGTGCGCAAAATGGCGTACTCATAAAAAATGCAGAAGCATTAGAAAATATGAATAAAATTAATGTATTGATTACTGATAAAACAGGAACGATAACAGAAGGAAAACCATCCGTTGAAAAAGTAGTAGCATTTAATACATTTGATGAAAATGAACTGCTAAAATATAGTGCATCATTGAATCAATATAGTGAACATCCATTAGCAGAAGCGGTAGTAAAATATGCAAAATTAAAAACCATAGCTGTTGTTGATGTTAAGGATTTTGAAGCTGTTGCAGGTAAAGGTGTTATAGGTACAATTTCAGATAAGAAAATAGCTTTAGGTAATAAAAAACTAATGGAACAAGCACAGGCAATTATTTTATCTGATATTGAAAAGCAAATTACAAATGAACAGATATTAGGTAAGACAGTTTCTTATATTTCTGTTGATGGAATTATACAAGGATATGTAACTATTACAGATGCTATTAAAACAACGAGTAAGAATGCTATAAAAATATTGATGGAACAAGGCGTTGAAGTTATCATGCTGACTGGTGATAATCATAATACAGCAAAAGCGGTAGCAGATGAATTATACCTAACCAACTTTAAAGCGGAATGTTTGCCACAGGATAAATTGAATGAAATTAAACGATTACAAGCGGAAGGTAAAATTGTTGCAATGGCTGGTGATGGTATAAATGATGCACCTGCATTAGCACAGGCAGATATTGGCATTGCAATGGGTACAGGAACGGATGTTGCTATTGAAAGTTCTGAAATTACTTTACTCAAAGGTGACTTACAAGGAATTGTAAAAGCTAAAAATTTAAGTCATTCAGTAATGAGAAATATCAAGCAAAATTTATTTTTCGCATTCTTCTATAATGTACTAGGTATTCCTATTGCAGCAGGTGTTTTATATCCTGTATTCGGAATATTATTATCACCAATGATTGCTGCTGCTGCTATGAGTTTTAGTTCAGTTTCTGTAATAGCAAATTCATTAAGATTAAGAAGTGTAAAATTGTAATAGTATGAAAGAGAAAATAATCAAAATATCAAAATGGATTTTGAATTTTTTAAAGAAAGCTTTCAAAGCAATTTTTATCCGTGAAAAAGAATGTTGTAAAGCAGTTCTGTTATTTGTAATAATAACAACTTCTTATAATTCATTTGCACAAAAATTAGTTCATTACGATTTATATGTAAGAGATACTATTGTGAATTATGCAGGAAAGCCCAAACATGCAATTGCAGTAAACGGTCAAATACCGATGCCTACACTTGTTTTTACAGAAGGTGATACAGCAGAAATTTATGTACACAATGAATTGAAAGAATCAACCTCATTGCATTGGCACGGTTTGTTTTTACCAAATAAAGAAGATGGAGTTCCTAATCTAACTCAAATGCCAATAAAACCTAACACAACACATATCTATCGTTTTCCAATAATTCAAAATGGTACACATTGGTATCATAGTCATAGCGGTTTACAAGAGCAAATCGGCATGTATGGTAGTTTCATTATGAATAAGAGAACAGATGATTCTACTTTTAGAAAAGGTATTGATGATTTGCCTACTGTTCCAATTGTACTAAGCGAGTGGACAAATTATAAACCAGAAAATATACACCGTATGTTGCACAATGCTACCGATTGGTTTGCTATAAAAAAGGGTACAACGCAAAGCTATTTAGAAGCAATTAAAGCAGGTGAATTTAAAACGAAATTAAAAAATGAATGGAAACGTCAGTTAGCAATGGATGTGAGCGATGTGTATTACGATAAGTTCTTAATTAATGGACAAAATGAAAGTCAGTTAACTCAATTTAAAGGTGGTGATAAAGTACGTCTGCGTATTTCAAATGGTGGTGCTTCCTCTTATTTTTGGTTGACGTACGCAGGTGGGAAAATTACGGTTGTAGCTAATGATGGAAACGATGTAGAACCGGTTGAAGTAGATAGATTAATGATTGCCGTTTCGGAAACGTATGATGTTGTAGTAACTATTCCTTATGATAGCACTTCTTTTGAATTTTTAGCTACTCCTGAAGACAGGACAAAATCTACTTCAATATTTATTGGTAATGGAATTAAACAATTAGACAATTCTCTGCCTAAATTAAAATATTTTGAAGGTATGAAAATGATGAATGATATGATGAAGATGAGTGGCAAGCTAAATGATATGGGCATGAAAATGAGTCTGAATCAAATGGATATGAATGTGGTGATGTACCCTGAAATTACCGGCAATGCAAAAAACAGAAAAGATAAAGTATTGGAAAAAAAGATGAATCTAGATGGCGCTGATAATATGCAGGATATGAAAAGCGAAGACCAAAATAGATACAATGGCAATGCGTTATCTGATATTGTTACGTTAAACTATGCTATGTTGAAATCGCCTACTAAGACTAATCTTCCAAGTGATGCACCTGTAAAAGAATTGAAGTTTACGTTAACAGGCAATATGAATCGCTATTTGTGGAGCTTAAATAATAAAGTAGTTTCAGAATCCGATAAAATAGTAATAAAAAAAGGAGAAAATATCAGGTTGATCTTAGAGAACGTCTCTATGATGCGACATCCTATGCATTTACATGGACATGACTTTAGGGTAATAAACGGTCAAGGCGATTATGCACCATTAAAAAACATAATCGACATTATGCCAATGGAAACAGATACCTTAGAATTTAATGCAAATGTAGAAGGTGATTGGTTTTTTCATTGCCATATTTTATACCACATGATGAGTGGAATGGGTAGAGTTTTCACCTATGAAAATCAAGTACCAAATCCATTAATACCAAATCCTAAATTAGCTAAACGTAAATTATTTGCAGATGATAGAAAGTTCCATTTTATGTTTGAAAATGATTTTGCAAGCAACGGAAATGATGGTGAAATCATGTTGCAAAACAAACGTTGGAGCATTGGCACAGAATGGCGTTTAGGTTACAGTAAAAAAGAAGGCTTTGAAACCGAAACACATATTGGCAGATATGTTGATAAAATGCAATACCTTCTACTGTTTGTTGGCTTCGATTATCGTTATCGAAAATTAGGAATGAATGAAGTAGAGAAAAATATTTTTACTCAAAAAAATTCTAAAGACAATCGAATCTTAGCATCCGTTGGTTTAGAATATACAATGCCTTTACTTATTAAACTTCAAGCCGAAGTTTATCATAATGGTTATGTAAGATTACAATTAATGAGAAGCGATATTCCATTAACCAAACGTTTGCGAATGGATTTTATGGTGAACACAGACATCGAGTATATGGTAGCATTAAAATACATTATCAATAAAAATTTAGGAGCAAGAATCCATTACGATAGTGATATGGGTTTTGGCGCAGGTTTGGTAGTGAATTATTAAATTTATCTATCTTTATTTTTTACCAATGGAAAAGTTCAAAGTTTTCTTACAAAAAATTGTACCAATTTCAGATGTGGAATTTACTGAATCTATGCAAATTCGTATCGGTGGTAAATATATTCTGGATCAAAATATAATTCTTGAAAGGCAGTTGCCTTTTATTAACATAGCGACATTCATTGAGTTTCAACTGCTTTCACTTTTCACAGAAAAGTAC
>JANNVS010000336.1:0-1904 GCA_031414515.1 Sphingobacteriales bacterium
AAATCCTAATATGATTCTATTCGCAGACTCAGGCTCTACTAAGACAAGTTGGTTATTATATAATCCAGCAGATCAATCAAGGAGATATTTTGATACTTTAGGAATTAATCCAACTGTACAAAGCCATGAAGAAATCATTCAAAAAATTCATACTAACCAAAACTTAATTGCTGTTGTAAAATCAGTAAAAGAAATAAAATTCTTTGGAGCAGGCTGTTCTAGTCAAGAACGAATTTCACTAGTAGATTCAGCATTAAAAACGGTATTTAAAAAGGCAACATCAATTCTAGTTGACCATGATATGAAAGCAGCAGCGATATCGATTTGCGGAAATACACCAGGTATTGCCTGTATACTTGGAACTGGTTCAAATTCCATATTCTATGATGGGGAAAACCTGACTGAATCTTATGCAGGCATAGGGTATATCTTAGGTGATGAAGGGAGTGGTGCCTACTTTGGAAAGACTATAGTTAGGGATTTTTTATATCATTTGTTACCTGAAGAAATTGAGCAACATTTACTAAATGAATATAAACTTGAAAAAAATAATATCTTTCAACTGGTCTATAAAGAAGCTTCACCTAACAGATATTTAGCATCTTTTGCTCCCATATTGTCAATTTTTAGAGATACCGATTATGTAAAAGTTATTTTAGATAGAGGCTTCACAGAATTCTTTGACTTTCACATTTCATGTTTTGAAAATTATCAAGAATATCCAATCGGTTTTGTGGGATCTATAGCTTCCATTTTTAAACCAGAATTAGAAAAAGTTGCAAACGATTTTGAATGTACTCTAGGAAAATTTGTCACCAATCCTATTGATGAAATTGCTGATTATTATATTACTAAATAATAATTAATAACGAGTATTGCGTATTTCAATTTTTAAATCTAAATTGAAGCCATAATTCTTAACTCTAACATTGCATACCTTAGAACCTTACTGGAAATGGCGCGATTTTTATATTGCTGAAGAAGATGAAAAATCTCCCTTTTTTGGCCGTGAATACAGTGAGTTCGAATTCTCAGATAAAATTTATAATTATTTTATTCATCCACAATGGGATCATTTTGGCTCGGAAACTTTGTACCTTAAATTATTATATGTTGATTACAAAAAGGACTCGGCAATTATCGAGTTTATTGGCGAATGGAACGATTGCTTGCAAAATGATATTATGTTCTTAAAACGTGATGTTATTGATGTGTTGTTAGAAAACGGAATTACAAAATTTGTTTTAATTGGTGAAAATATTTTAGAATTTTTTGGAGACCAAAATGAATATTATGAAGAATGGTACGATGATATTAAAGATAACGACGGCTGGATAATTGCTATTAATTTTCGTGAGCATATTTTAGAAGAAATTCAGCAGAGCGGCATTCATTATTATATAAACGTCAATGAAAAATATGCAGATATTTACTGGCGCAATTACAAACCTTTTCATCTGGTTTCTTATTTAGATGATTTGTTGATAAAGGTAATTAGCTGATTTGATAATGAGGTAATTAGATAATTGACTTATATTACATCGTAAAATAGTTATGTGCTATTCTGTAATTCTACAATTCAATAATTCTGCAATTTAAAAATGAAATTATACATTGTTCCAACACCAATCGGTAATTTAAAAGATATGACGTTCCGTGCTATCGAAATATTAAAAGAAGTCCAATTAATATTAGCAGAAGACACGCGTACTTCTAAATTTTTATGTCAGCAATACTCCATTAATACACCATTACAAGCGTATCATAAAGACAATGAACATAAAGCAGTAGAAAATATTGTACAAAAAATAAAATCTGGTATAGAAATGGCATTAGTTTCAGATGCAGGCACACCAGCAATTTCGGATCCTGGTTTTCTACTGGTAAGAGAATGTTTGAAAGAA
>JANNVS010000337.1:0-23261 GCA_031414515.1 Sphingobacteriales bacterium
ACCTAAAACACTTTTACGCTGAACTAGTTCTCTTGCTTTTTTAGCTGCTAATCTAGCAGTTGCAGCTAAAATTACTTTATTGACAATAATTTTAGCTTCTTTAGGATTTTCTTCCAAATAATATTCTAAATGTTGTCCAACTACACCAGCTACGATACCATCTACTTCTGAATTTCCTAATTTTGTTTTGGTTTGTCCTTCAAAAGAAGGTTCAGGTACCTTTATTGAAACCAAACAAGTGATGCCTTCTCTAAAATCTTCTGCACTAATTTCTGTTTTTAAGTTTTTAAACAAATCATTTTTAGTTGCCCAACTTTTAAAAACTCTTGTTAAGGCTCTGCGGAAACCTACCACATGTGTACCACCTTCAATGGTATTAATATTATTTACATAAGAGTGAATATTCTCATTATACGAATCGTTGTATTGAAATGCGACTTCAACAACCACATTGTCTTTAGTGCCTTCCATATATATCACTTCTGGAATTAATGGTTGACGAGTTTTATCTAAAAACTGAACAAATTCACGCAAGCCACCTTCTGATAAGAATGTTTCTGAGAATGCGATACCATTTTCATCTTTATTTCTGTCATCTGTAATAGTGATGCTTATGCCACGATTTAAATAACCTAATTCACGCATACGTGCGGCTAGTGTTTCATAGATATATTCTGTAGTGGTGAAAATAGAAGCATCTGGTTTGAAATGTATTTTTGTGCCACGTATGTTAGATGTTCCAACTTCTTTCACAGAATATTTTGGAATACCAATGCTAAATTCTTGTTGATATTCTTTACCATCACGATAAACAGTAGCTAATAAATATGAAGAAAGCGCATTTACGCATGATACACCAACACCATGTAAACCTCCAGAAACTTTATACGAATCTTTGTCGAATTTTCCACCAGCGTGTAATACTGTTAATACTACTTCTAATGCAGAACGTCCTTCTTTTAAATGCATATCAACTGGTATACCACGACCATCATCTAAAACAGAAACCGAATTATCTTCATGAATAGTTACGAAAATATTTTTGCAATGACCAGCTAATGCTTCGTCAATTGAATTGTCAACTACTTCATACACTAAGTGATGTAAACCACGTGTATTTATATCACCAATATACATGGCAGGTCGCAAACGAACTGCTTCCAAACCTTCTAAAACAGTAATATTTTCCGCGCCATAACTCGCACTTTTTTTAACTTCTTCTAAGACTTCTTCGCTCATGTTTTATAGTATTAATCGTTTAGATTTTCTAGTGATATTTTTCACATAAAATACAATAAAAAACCAATACACGAAGATACAAAAATGAAGGCTTAAAAAGAGATAAAAATGTGCCTGTTTATCCACATTTTACGTTAATAAATCGTAATATCTAATGGATGAAAATAGGACAAATATTTTAGCTAATAAGGAAAGAGAATACTGAAAAAGATGAGTACTATAAACGGTTAATATCAGCACCTAAGTTTCTGAGACGTTCATCTATGTATTGATAGCCTCTGTCTATTTGGTGAATATTAGAAATAATACTCTTTCCTTCTGCAGAAAGTGCTGCAATTAATAAGGAAACACCGGCACGTATATCTGGTGAACTCATATTGATGCCGCGCAAATTATATTCTCTGTTGATGCCAATAACGGTTGCACGATGCGGATCGCATAAAATAATCTTCGCACCCATATCTATTAGTTTATCTACAAAAAACAAACGCGACTCAAACATTTTCTGATGAATCAATACGCTGCCATCTGCTTGCGTTGCTGTTACTAAAACGATGCTTAATAAATCTGGTGTAAACAATGGCCAAGGTCCATCAGAAATGGTTAAAATAGAACCATCAATAAAGGTTTGTATTTTGTAAGAATCTTGCCCATGCACGATGATGTCGTCCTTTTTAAATTCTAACTTAATTCCTAATTTTTGAAAGTATGACGGAATTATACCAAGCATATCAATTCGGCAATCCTTGATGGTAATGTTTGATTTTGTCATGGCGGCAAGCCCAATAAAACTGCCTATTTCAATCATATCTGGCAGCAAACGGTGTTCGGTGCCACTGAGTTTTTGTACGCCTTCTATTTTTAACAAATTAGAACCAATGCCTGAAATTTTCGCGCCCATTCTGTTGAGCATGGCACATAATTGTTGTAAGTATGGTTCGCAGGCAGCATTGAAAATAGTTGTTTCACCTTCAGCCAAAACTGCTGCCATTACTATATTTGCAGTACCTGTTACAGAAGGTTCTTCTAATAAAATATATTTTCCAATCAGTTTCTCAGCTGATAACGAATAAAAAGAGTTTTCTTTATCGAAATGGTATTTTGCACCTAATTCTACAAAGCCCAAAAAATGTGTATCTAATCTTCTTCGCCCAATTTTATCGCCGCCTGGCGTAGGTAAATATGCTCTTTTGAAACGCGCTAGCAATGGTCCTAAAATCATAACGGAACCACGCAAGTGGCCTGCGCGTTTTTTAAAATTTTCGGTTAATAGGACATCTGGGTCTACATCTCTTGCATTGAAAATATAAGTATCTACAGCTTGTTTCGTGACTTTCACACCCATTTCTGCCAATAATTCTATCAGCACATTCACATCTAAAATATTAGGTATATTCGAGATAGTTATATCTTCATCAGACAATAGAACTGCAGATAAAATTTGCAAGGCTTCATTTTTTGCACCTTGTGGAACAATCGTACCACTCAACGATTTACCACCTCTTACTTTAAAAGCATCAGTTGATATACTCATTATTAATTATTGTTGAAGCGATTTCGATTATTATTATTTCGATTATTGTTATTTCGATTATTGTTATTATTGTTTCGATTATTATTATTTCGATTGTTTTGTGAAAACTTTCGTTGTTGAGGTTGATTGCGTGTCATGCTTTCAATATTCATATCTGGGCTAATCTCAAGTTCACCACCGGATATCGATTTCATGTCTTCTTTAACCAGGTCATTACTTACTTCTTCATTACTCCAGTTTTTATAAGCCATTTTCATGAAATTGCCAATAATTTCAGTAAAGATGGCTTTTTTGTCTACATCTTCCATATCAATAGCTTTTTTAACTAAAGACTCAACGTTTCTTCCATAGTGCTTCAATTTTATTCTTTTCTGTGGATAGGGCAAATATGCAGGTTTAATTCTTGCAGTATCCTCAGTTGGCTTTGGATAAGGTGAATCTACGTCTAATTTGAAGTCAGAAATTATAAAAATGTGATCCCATAATTTTTGTTTGTAGTCTGCAGCATTACGTAATTGAGGATTTAAAATTCCCATGAGGTGAATAATATTAATAGCTACTTTTTGACGTTCTTTTTTGTCTTTTAGGCTAACGGCATAATCTACCATTTTTTGTAAATGGCGACCATATTCACGCATTTCTATATCATTCCTGTCGGTATTATAATTCATCTTTTTGTTTTTTATTGTTTTAAATTGAGAAGATGGAATAATCATAAAATCAATCTTCAATATGTGTTATTAGGCACATTAATATTTTATATAATTAAGTTAATTTGAGATGAAATTTTGGTTGCAAAATATACTAAGCACTAGAACGACTTGAATATATCCGCGAAGGATATTCAAATATAAGAAAAATATTTGAACATTAAAGGGTTTTTGTAAAAAGATACTTGAAATTAATGGAATTATATAAATGCTCTAAAATTTACTGAATTATTCAAAAATTGTTAATTTCTGCTCTTCTTCGGTATAAAAATAAGACAGAAACCCTTTTATTGTCTCTTGAAAATCTGATTTATTTTCACGAATTAATTTGGTTTTTATCGGCAGACAATACAATGTAATATTGTTTGCAATGAACCAATCTTTGTATAATGCAAGGCGAACTCCATCTTTTTCTGTAGTTATCCAATTGTGTAATTTTGGATAATTCTTTTTTATAGATTCTAATTCATGTAGCTCAAAAAAATGATGATCATCGAATTCATAATGCACAATTTCTGTTGACTGTTTTGCTGTATATTCTTTTAATTGTTTTGCATTTGCAATTCCAGTCAACAAAACGAAACTATCTTTTTTATCAAAAAATAATCTGTCGTTTGGATTTAATAAGTTGTAAGCAACGCCATATTCTATCGTGGTGAAAAATACTTTTTGATTAGCGGCTGGCTTTATTTTATTGATAATTTGAGCTTGATTACTTTCACTTAAATCTTTTGGACATTTCGTCACTACAATAATATTCGCTCTTTTTTTTCCTGATTCAAATTCGCGTAAAGTTCCTAATGGCAAAATCAAATCATCGTAAAATGGTTTGTCATAGGTAGTTAATAAAATATTTATATCAGGTCGCACACTTTGATGTTGAAATGCATCGTCCAATAATATTACCTGTGTTTCTGGATGTTTTGCAAGCATTTGTGGAATAGCAAATACTCGTTGTTCACCGACGCTCACTTGAACAAAAGGATATTTTAGTTTGAGCATTAATGACTCATCGCCAACATCTTTTATAGTGTGTAAAGTTTGCACATCTATATAGCCGGAAGTTTTTCGTTTGTAACCACGACTTAATACTCCAATTTTGTATTTTTCGTGCAATAATTCAATTAATAATTCCACAAATGGTGTTTTACCAGTGCCACCAACGCTCAAATTTCCAATAGTGATGACTGGAATTTCAAAGGCTGTTGAACCAATAAAGTTTGTCATATACAGCCAATTTCTCAACCAAATAATAAAACCATAAATGATTGCAAACGGAAATAATAGTATTTTTGTTATTAGTTTCAACTTAAAATATACACATGAAAATAGCAGAAATTATTCAGACTATTGAGAATTTTGCACCAATATCATACCAAGAAAGCTATGATAATGCTGGATTGCTAATCGGCGACATATTGGCAGACTGTACAGGAGTTTTAATTTGTTTAGATGCAATTGAAGATGTAATAGATGAAGCGATTGTCAAAAAATGCAATTTGGTTATTGCACATCATCCGATTATTTTCTCAGGAATAAAAAAAATTATCGGCAAAAATTATATAGAACGAGTGGTTATAAAAGCAATTAAGCATGAAATTGCTATTTATGCTTGTCATACCAATCTAGATAATGTGAAATTAGGTGTGAATAATATCATAGCTGATAAGTTAGGCTTGCAAAACAGGAAGATTTTAGAACCGAAATCAAGTATTCTGAAAAAACTATATACGTATGTGCCAAGTGAAAACAAAGATACTTTATTAAATGCCTTATTCGCTGCAGGCGCAGGAAACATTGGCAATTACAGTGAATGTAGTTTTTCTGTTGATGGTGTTGGAACATTTAAAGGAAATGAAAACTCAAATCCTACTATTGGTGAAAAGAATAACAGAAGTACTGAACTGGAAACTAAAATTGAAGTTATCTTTCCAAATTATTTAGAATCAAAAATATTGAAAACGTTAAAAGAAAATCATCCATATGAAGAAGTTGCATATGAAATTATTACACTTGATAACTCATATCAAGATATTGGCTCTGGCTTGATTGGCGAATTGGAAAGACCATTATCAGAAAGCGATTTCTTGTCTTTTTTAAAGGAAAACATGCAAACGGATTGCATTCGTCATACCGCATTTCTTAATAGGAAAATTCAAAAAGTAGCGCTTTGTGGAGGCTCTGGAAGTTTTTTACTATCAAAAGCAATAGCACAACATGCTGATATATTTATATCTGCTGATTTTAAATATCATCAATTCTTTGATGCTGATAATCAAATAATTATAGCAGATATTGGACATTATGAAAGTGAACAATTTACTGTACAATTATTTAACAAAATAATATCGGAAAAATTTCCTACTTTTGCCGTTCAAATTTCGACAATTAACACTAATCCAATAAATTATAAATAATGGCACGTAAGAAAGAACTGACCACAGTTGCAGATAAATTAGAACAATTAGAAGAATTACAAGCTATCCATTCCAAAATTGACTCGATTCATATTTTAAAAGGTGAATTACCAATAGAGGTTGCAGATTTGGAAGACGAAATAACAGGTACAAAAAAACGTGTTGCAAAAGTACAAACGGAAATTGATGACGCTCAAGCAGAAATTGAACACAGAAAAACATTGATGAAAGAAGCTCAATCGTTAATTACAAAATACGACAAGCAATTATTAAATGTTAAAAACAATCGTGAGTTTGATGCTTTAAATAAGGAAATAGAATTACAAAAGCTTGAAATACAATTGGCTGAAAAGAAAATAAGAGAAGCACATTTTACAATTGAAAATCACCAAAAGCAATTGGACGAAATTCAAAAACGATTAGACAGTAAAGAAAATGATTTAGATATTAAGAAAAAAGAACTACACAATATCATTAAAGATACGGAGAAAGAAGAAAAAGAGCTGAATGCGAAAGCAGTAGAAATGGAAACAGAAGTGGAAGAAAAATTTCTATTGGCATTTAATAGAATTCGTAAATCTTACAAAAATGGGTTAGCAGTCGTGAAAGTTAGCAGAAATGCTTGTGGCGGTTGTTTTGGCTTTATTCCACCACAAACACAATCAGAAATCAGAACAAAAAAGAAAATAAGTACATGCGAACATTGTGGCAGAATTATTTCTGGAGTTGACGATAGCGCAGTTATGATTTCTGAAGAAGAATTAGCGTAATTTATTCAAAATATAAATTTTTAAGCCATGTCTAAATAACATGGCTTTTTTTATAACTTTCATAAAAATTAAGCTATGAAAAATGTGCTAAAACTTGAAGAAGCTACTATGTTGATTTTCTCTATTGTACTTTTTAATCAATTGCACTTTTCCTCGTGGTGGTATCTCGTATTATTTTTTGCACCAGATATTTCTATATTAGGATATCTTGTAAATACCAAAATCGGTGCGTACAGTTATAATTTCTTTCACCATAAAGCGGTGGCAATTTCAGTCGGATTGCTAGGTCTCTATCTACAAAACGAAATTTATATGCTGGTAGGTATTATTATCTTTGGACATTCGTCCTTTGATAGAATACTAGGATACGGATTAAAATATACGGATAGTTTTAAGAACACGCATTTGGGAAAGTTGTAAAACTAATGTGCATACTTTTTCTTTCTTCGATAACTATAAAAAATACCAAAAACTAAAATCAACAACAATGGAAATGCAAAAGTAATAATTTGCCATTTTACTTTTTCTTCTAACACTTTTGCTTTATCTAATAAGCGCATTTTTACATCGCGATTACGTGCATCAATCAGATTATTATCGTCAACTAAATACTCTACACAGTTCAGTAAAAAATCTTTATTGGCAAATAATTGTCGCGCATATTTATCATAACCTAATGCCAACGGAACGCCTTTAGTGTCTATATCATTGGAGGCTATATCACCATCAGCAATCACTATCATTTTGTTTAAATTGCTTTTCGGTTTGAATCTGATGTTCTGCATTGCCAATGCATTTTGCAAATCTGAAGTGAATTGATTTTTATACAACGATTGAAATTCACCTTCTAACAACACAGCTAACGGAATGTCTTTTTGATTAAATAAATATGGATTTGGTTTTTGTTTCGCGCCTTCTAAAAAAATCTGATAAGGCGTTGCTTGTAAACGCGAATATGAAGACGTTGAAAGCAAAATTGTTTTTTGTACATTAGGATTATTAAGCGTATCTAAAGAACTTGCAAATTTAAACGCAACAGGATCTAAATTTTTTACAATTGGATGATTATTTTTATTGATAGCAACTGGATAAAAAACCCACGGAAATAATTTTGGTTGCGGATTTCCGCCAACACTTTCAATAATCGGAATTTGATTGCAATATAAATCCAATACTAAATTATGTTCTGTGCGAACACCATATCGAAACAATAAATCATCGAGGTTCAACTCGCGCGGAACAGCAACAATACTTGGGGCTAATTTAAAACTATCTAAATCGCAAATAATATTATCTATCAACCACAAAATTTTTCCTCCATTCATTACATATTGGTCAATGATAAATTTTTCGTAATCGCTAATCGTTGTTTGTGGTTTAGCTATAATAAGAATGTCAATAGTATTATTCAGCAGTTTATCTTTATCTAATTCAATTTTATCTAACATAAAATTTTGCTCAGATAATGCTTTCAGAAATTCCTGCAATTGTTCAATTCCTATTTCTCCATGACCTTGCAGAAACGCAATTTTTGTTGGATGATCTTTGGTGATTTTTTGAATACCGTTTGCGAGTTTGTATTCTAAGAAATTAATAGAATTATTAAGCGAACCTTGTGCGCCAACAGAAAACTGATTTTCTAAAATCTGAATAGGAATTTCTCTACCGTTTGTTTTTATGATTGCACCTGGAAAAATTAATTTTTCTGTGAAGCCATTTTGCGATTTCACTTCTAAATTAGTTGGTCGCAAACCTTTTTTTACTAATTCGGTTTGAAAATCTTCGCGTTTCTTTTGATCTTTTATATCGTTATAATCAAAAAAATGAAATGTAACATTGCCTTTGGAATTCGTACGAAATTCCTGCAATAATTCGCGTGTTTCATTTTGTAAAATTTTGATACCAGCTGGTAAATCTTTTCCTGTTAAGTAAACTTCTATATCAATATTTCCATCTAAACCATTTAATAATTTTTTGGTAGAAGACGTAAGAGTGTATCTTTTTTCTGCGGTTAAATCGAAACGATGATAAAAGAAAGATGAAATTAAATTAATAACTAAAACCGCCAATAAGCTAATGGCTAATGCTTTTATAGATTGTATGAGATAATGGTTTTTCATTTACCATTTTCTGCTTTCTAAAGCTGTTCTTGTTCCAATAATAAATAATGCAATCACACTTAAAAAATAAAGTATATCGCGTGTGTCAACTACACCACGACTGATGGAATCGTAATGTGCATTTAAACCGATGTATTGAATAAAATAATCGAGTTGTCCTTGAAAAATAGCTAATGAACTGATTCTGTAAAATATATCATACATTAAATAACATAAAAAGACGCCAACTAAAAATGCTACAATTTGATTATTCGTGATGGCTGATGAAAAAATTCCGATAGCAACGAAAGCTGCACCCAGAAAATACAAACCGATGTAACTACCAATGGTTGCGCCACTATCTATTGGTGCTTCTACTAAACTTAGTTTTTTTATGCAAACAAAATAAATTAAGGTTGGTAAAAAAGTGAAAGTCCATAAAATTAAGGCTGCTAAATATTTTTCAATAACAATTTGAAAATCGGTGATTGGTTTTGTCGTTAAAAATTCTATCGTTCCACTTTGTTTTTCATCAGCAAATGTACGCATGGTAATTGCTGGAATTAAGAACAATAAAATCCAAGGTGCTAACGTGAAGAATGTATCTAACGTTGCGTAATTACTGTCTAAAATATTACCTTGAAAAATAAATAAATTTAACGCTAATACAATAAAAAATACTGCCATACTGATATAGGCTATCAGTGATGAAAAGAATAAATTTATTTCTTTTTTTAAAATGGCTGTCATCTTTATTTTTTTAAACATATAGAAACATAGATTATAAAAATTATGTTTCTATGTGGTTTAATTTTTATTTGTCAATTGTTGGAAAATATCTTCCAAACTTTTATTTTCTTGTTTCAACGTCAGCAACGGATTTTTTTTACTAACTGCAAATGCGAAAATATCTTTTCGTAATTGCACACTGTCTTTTCCGTGTAAAATAAAATTGGTATCAGAAATCTTATCAATTAAATGCACATTTAGAATTTGTTGTAATTCATTTATCTGAATATTATTTTCAAATTCTACTTCAATTAAAATTTCGTTGCTCAATAAATTCTGTAAGTTTTCCGGCTTGTCGTCAGCTACTAATTTTCCTTTATTAATAATGATAACTCTGTCGCACACTGCTTGCACTTCTTGCATAATGTGCGTAGAAAAGATTATCGTTTTTTCTTTTCCTAATTCTTTTATCAAATTTCTTATATCTGATAATTGGTTTGGATCCAAACCTGAAGTTGGTTCGTCTAAAATTAAAATTTCAGGATTGTGAATTAATGCTTGCGCCAAACCAACGCGTTGCTTGTAACCTTTTGAAAGTTGTCCGATTTTTTTATGTTGTTCAATATTTAAACCAACTAAATCAATCGTTTCTTTTATTCTTTTATTACTATTGACTGTTGACTGTTGACTGTTGACTTGCAAGACAAATTCCAGAAACTCCTTTACATACATATTGTAATATAAAGGATTGTTTTCTGGCAAATAACCAATTTTTTGTTTTACTGCTAATGATTGTTGAATAATATCCAAACCACAAACTTCAGCCGAACCAGCACTAGGTGGCAAATAACAGGTAAGCATTTTCATCGTTGTAGATTTTCCAGCACCATTTGGACCAAGAAAACCAAGAATTTCTCCTTTTTTTACTTCAAAAGAAATACCGTCTACCGCTTTTTGGTTAGCATAAAACTTCGATAAATTATGTACGGAAACAGACATCTTTATATTACAAAAATAAGAAATTTAATGGCAATCGGATTCTTAAATTTTGTAAATATCAAATGGTATTGAGAAAAACCATTATCTTTGTTCTCAGTAGACACATGAATTTCGCTTCCAAATATTATAGTATTCTTTTCACATTCTTTATTGCAATTTTAACGTCTTGCAGTGTAGGAAATAAAGTTATTCCAGATTCTGCTGGAAATTCTGATGTTGACACCACTAATACTACCTTAAATTCTTTTAAAGTATATGTAACTGGTGATACTTCTTTTGTTATGACCATTACAACTGTCGATTCTATAAATACCTTATTAGATGATAGTTTGATTGTCTCTGGCTTTGAACTAAATGGAGCTGCTTTGGCAGGCTTAGTTGGATTTAAAACCTATTCATCATCTGCGGATTCTTATTTAGTAGAAGGAGCGCCTCCAGGAATTACACAAGCAGAATTTGGCTTGATTAAAACGATTAATGGAGTCCGAAGGTTATATACCATGAATCATGGTACTGTTACAATCACCTCACATGATTTTGTAACAAAAACGGTAAAAGGTCGTTTTGATGTAAATAATGAGTATAATATTACGGCTGACAGATTCTTTAAATGCAAAGGGTATTTTTACATCAAATATCAATAATTAATTTTCTATTGCTTTAGAAATATTTTCCAACACATAATCCCAAGTATAATATTGCAGCGCAATATTTCTGGAATTCAGACTAATTTTTGTCCAAATTTCTTTGTCCGTTAAGAGCACATCAATTGCAGCAGCATAGGTGACTGAAGTATCTTTAATAAAAATATGCTCATTGTCTTTCACTTTTAATCCTTCCGTGCCGATAGAAGTAGTGACACATGGAATTCCACGATACAAGGCATTTACTACTTTTACTTTAATACCACTACCAAAACGTAATGGAGTAATAAACAATCTCGCCTTCTTAAAATAAGATTCTACATTTTCTATGAAACCCGTCAAAATTATTTGATTGTCTTTTGCAGCAATTTCCTTTAATCGTTTATCAGGATTTTTACCAACGATGTATAATTTTATATCTGGATGTTGTTGCTTTATGGATTGCCATATTTCATTGCAGAACCAAACCAATCCATCGACATTGGCTTCCCAACTGAGTGTTCCAATATATAACAATGCTTTCTCTGTTTTATCGAAATCTAAAGCAGGTTCATTCAATAAATTATCATCGCCAAGGTGATAGGTTTCTAAAAATTTTGTTCTATCAGCACCAATCTTTACTAATTCATCTGTATCATTTGGTGCTGCTAAAATGATTGTTGCTTTTTTGCAAATTTCCTGTTCGTACTTTTTAATTCTATATGCTTGATTTAATAAAGCCAATTTTTTAAATAAACTTTTTTCAATAGTAGCATATCGTTTCCAAATCAAATATTCGCAATTATGTTCGTGCAGAATAATTTTACCTTTGTAGTTGTCAGGAATATATTGAAACATTACATAATGATCGCAAAATAGAATATCATATTGATGAATGATTGCATTTATCTTTTCTTTAAAAGCAGCAGACTTATTTCTGTATAAATTTAGTGGAATACCTTGTATGTTTGACAGAATCAGGTTTTTTGCAGTACGCGGAATTTCCAGTTCTAATGAAATAAAATCGTGTAGTTTTACCGTAGTCAGAAATTCATCTTTATGCTGTGCATCATCATTCTTCAAAAAACAAGCAACAGATAACTCATATTTTGTACTTAAAAAATACACTACTTTATTCGACTTTATCACGCCACCACTGATAGGTGGAAACGGTAAAGTAGGTGTAAGAAATAAAATCTTTTTCATACGCTTTTAATCATAAAATTGCCAAGTTAAACCAGCGCGGAAAGTTCTGTCTAAATAGCCATAATTCGGTGCTGTGAAAATTCCTTTCTGTTTAAACATGCCTTGATTTACATGTTCTACTCTAAAAAATATGTTGGTGAATTTTACATGCAAACTAAAAAATACATCCATAATCGGATAGAACTTTAGTTTCTGTTTGTCTTGCTGATAAAATTCTGCTAACGATGGATTGTATGCATTGCCTGTAAAATTCGTATTGTACATAATATCAAATCCTAACTGTGCATTGAGTTTTCCTGAAATCCAGCCACCTTTGTAATACAAGGTTTGTTTCATTGCAAAAACTGGCAAACGAATTATATTATTGTTAGAAATCCATTGCACGTATAATTCTGTACCTGAAAAAACATGTTTGGTGTTAAAATCTTTCTGCAATTTAACCACTAAAATATTTAGTGGTTTATTAAACTGTTGTGGTAAAGAAGCGGTATCGTTGTAAATATAATTTTGAATAAAATAATTTTGTACGGTAGCAAACAATAATTGCTTTTTCCATGCAAATGTTGCTTCTGCTTTTACTTGAAATGTTTTTTTGAAATCATTGACGTAAGTGTAATGATTTCCATAATAGAACTCCTGTTTCTTAGTAGGTGATGCAAGTGATATATTGCCACCAACTCCAACAGAAATAGTTTTTTTGAAATTTAATTTACCTAAAAAATTAACTTCAAAATCTCCGATAAAGTTTGGCGCAATATCAACGGCAGCATCAATTGTATATCCAAATATTGCAGAATCTACTGAGTTGTAAATTTTTGCTCTTAGTTTTATATCATGAATGAATTCGTTTGTAAATCGTTGTTTATATTGAATGAAATCGTATTGTAAGCCGGTTGCAAATAGAAATTTCTTTGGTGCAGTATCGTTTTGAATATTTTTAAAATATACGCCATTAGATAATTTCCATGTTTTAGAATAATCCTGTGTCGAGTCATTATCATATATTAAACGGTCATAAAACAAAGAATCTTTTTCTGAATCTTTGTAAATAAACTTATTAAGTGAAAATTCAAAATCGTGTGCAATCACATATTTAGGATTCACGACAATTTTACGTTTGGTAGAATCATTGATTTGTACTTCTGTTCTTTTGCCTAAGTTTATCTGTTCATGAAAATTTAAATTAAGTTCATTCCATTTATTTGTAGCATCATCTAAGTTAACATCTACAAAATTTTTATTCTTTTTATAGAAAGAATTAGTAAATACATCATCTTGTGCCCAACCGCCATTTTCCTGATTTTTGATACCATTATAAATTAATGATATTTTTAAATCATAGCGTTTATTTTTGCTTTGAAATGCATTTTGCACAGAAAATAAATTATGTATAGATAGTTGATTTTGGCTTTTTCCTTTAAAACTATTACGGTGGAAATAAAAACCAAGATTAACATTTGGTTTAATATTGATAGAAAATTCTGCACCACCTACAATTTCTTCTTTGCCGCCAAATACAAAATCTAGATTTGTGTATGGTGTCTTGGTATTGAAATATTTTACTTTTTCAGGCTTTATAAAATACACGTCAAATGCATCAAATCCATGCTTGAAACCAATCAGATTTTCATTGGTAAACATGACCGAATAAGATGCAGTTCCATAATTGCCTAAATTATGATACGGCACAAACTGCTTTTCTGTAGTGTTATAACGATGAAAATTTTCTGCTAATGAATCGGGCTTGCGTGGTGATGGATTTTCCAGTGTCACATATTTCGCATCAAAGAATAGTTTTGGATTTGGTTTTGTTATTTGAATCTGACCAAAAGACATATTGGATAGTAGTATCAGGAAATATGCTGTCAGATTTTTCTTCACTGCTCAAAAATACGGATTTTTATTTGCCTTTCTTTTTGTCTTGATGCAAAAAACAAAGAGTTTTTTTAAATTTTTAAGTTGATTATATTTCGCCTTATCGTCTAATCAAGTCTTTGTAACTTTTTGAAGCCAAAAAGTCACCAAAAAGCTTTTATGATTTTTAAGGCAATTTGCTTCTCCTTTCACTCGAAGCAACCGCTGCTAAAATAAGCGCAGATGCTGATAGCTATGCTTCGTTCATTTTACAGCTATTGCTGCAAAAATCATAAATCGTAACCATCAGCATTTTGGTGAGTTTATCCATCGTTCAATCCGCAGCACGTGGCGAAGAAAAATCTGAACGGCTTAAAATTGTCGTGTTTCCGAAAAGAATTGCAATGTGCGTAATCAAATACATACACTTCAATAACTGCTTGTGTATTGACAAGACAATTTACAGAAGTCAGATTTTTCGAGCTGAAGGTTTGTGCGGTGGCAAAGTGCCTTGGATTGGACTTGATTTTTTTGTTTCTTTTTTTATCAAGAAAAAAAGATAATAGAAAATCACTCTACAATCTGCAACTTTGCAAACTTCAACATAATCTTTTTATTGCCAACAGTTTCAAAATAAATAGTAACAATTCTGTTCTCGCCACCACCTTCAACGGTGAGTACTTTGCCTTGATTGAATTTTTCGTGTATCACTGTCATACCAGCTTCGAGTGTTTTTAAATCGGAAGAAAGTACGACATTGGTATTTGCAGCCGTTTTTATTTTAGTAAGATTTTTGGGTTGCTCAAAAACAGGTTTTGAAAAGGCAACTTCAGGTTTTTTCTGATTGGCTTTACTTAAATACCATTTTGTATTTTCATCATCACCAAAAAATGATTTTTGTTCTGGCCTAGTTTTCTCTTTTTGTCCGTAGAAGATTTTATTTTCTTCAGCAATTTCATCAATAAAACGACTTTGGTCGCCATAATTTAATTGGCCGAATTTATATCTTGTTATAGCATACGAAAGCGTTAGGAATCTTTTAGAACGCGTGATGGCTACATAAAACAAACGGCGTTCTTCTTCCAAATCTTCGCGCGTATTCATCGACATGATAGATGGAAATAGATTTTCTTCCAAGCCAACAATAAACACGCTGGTAAATTCCAACCCTTTTGCTGCGTGTATTGTCATCAGTTTTACTTTCTCACGATTGTCATCTTTCTTGTCGTCCATATCGGTTAGCAAAGAAATTTGTTGTAGGTACGCAGCCAAATCATTTTCAGGTCGCACTTCATCTTCTTCATATTCAGGTTGCTCGCCAACAGTGTATTCTTTTATACCATTCAGTAACTCCTGAATATTTTCAAAACGAGAAATACCTTCTACCGTTTTATCTTTGTATAATTCCTGAATGATATTTGTTTGCTTGCCTATATATTCAGCAAGTTCGTACGCATTCTTTGTTGCCAGTTGCGCACGGAAACTTTTAATCATCATACTAAAATCGCGAATCAACTGTTTGGCGCGTGGCGACATATCTGCAATGATTTCAGGCTTTTCCACCACATGCCACAATGGTAAATCATGTTCGTTGGCGGTTACAATGAGTCTGTCGATGCTGGTATTTCCGATGCCGCGAACAGGATAATTGATAATGCGTTTCAAGGCTTCTTCATCATTCGGATTTACGACTACTCGCAAATAAGAAATGAAATCTTTTACTTCTTTACGCTGATAGAAAGACAAGCCACCATAAATTTTATACGGAATATTTAGTTTGCGTAAAGCTTCCTCAAATGAACGCGACTGTGCATTGGTTCTGTATAAAATTGCAAATTCGGAATGCATTAAATGATTACGCATTTTCTGGTCGAAGATGGAATCTGCTACAATGCGTGCTTCATCTGTATCGCTGGCAGTTTTAAATACTTTAATTTTTTCGCCACCTTTATTTTCTGTCCAGATTTGTTTTGGCAACTGTGCTTTGTTGTGTTTGATGATTTCGTTTGCAGCGTTTACGATATGTTCTGTAGAACGATAATTTTGTTCGAGTTTAAATACTTTTAAATCAGGATAATCGCGCTCGAAATTTAGAATATTTTCTATCGTTGCTCCGCGAAACGCATAGATACTTTGCGCATCGTCGCCCACTACACAAATGTTTTCATTGCGTCCTGCAAACAGTTTTACAATTTCATACTGTGCATTGTTGGTATCCTGAAACTCATCAATTAAAATATGCGTGAAGCGATTTTGATATTTGTCTAACACATCCGGAAACTTGGTGAGTAGTTCATACATTTTCAACAACAAATCGTCAAAATCCATGGCGCCTGCTTTGAAACATCTGTCCTGATATTTGGCAAACAGCTCTGCAATCTTCGGTCTACCGCTACTTGCATCGTCAGAAACGAAATCAATATTTTCTGCATATTTTTTTGCGTCTATCAGTGCATTTTTTGCTGATGAAATTCTGTAGAAAACCGTTGCTGGTTTGTACAACTTATCGTTCAGTCCTTCTTCTTTGATGATACTTTTGAGTAAACTCTTACAATCATCCGGATCGTAAATCGTAAAATTATTCGGATACCCTAAGCGATGTGCTTCGCCGCGAAGAATTCGTGCAAACACCGAGTGAAAGGTACCCATGTATAAATTGCGCGCCTCGCTGCCAACGATATGCGAAATACGTTCGCGCATTTCTGCGGCTGCCTTATTGGTGAAGGTGAGCGCCATGATGCGAAACGGATCGACGTTATTTTTAATAAGATAAGCGATACGAAACGTAAGCACGCGCGTTTTTCCGGAGCCTGGACCGGCAATTATCATCACCGGACCCGTGATGGTGGTGACGGCATTGAACTGAGATTCGTTTAATTCGGCTAACTCGCGCATGAGGTGCAAAGATAGTTTTTAGGGAATGTTTTTTTGAGGAAAGTTATTGACAAAATGAACTTAACTGATGATTTTTAGATTGTCAATTCTTTCAAAATGTTTTTTATTAAGCGTTGCTATCGGCAGTTTATTATTTACAGCAGTTGCCGCAATAAAAAGGTCTGCTATGTCTATTTGTTTTCTTTTAAGTTTAAGTGCATTATTTAATTCTACTGCAACTTTTACCACATCTTTATCAAATGCCAGAATTTCTATCTTTTCTAATAATTTATTCCAAAATGATAATTGATTTTTATTTGCACCGGAATAAATTTCAAATTCTGTAATCGCAGAAATTTTAAATGTGTAGCCTTTCTTTACTAAACCAATTAAAACAGAATTTGATTTGTCAGTTTTGAGAAAGAAATCAATAAGAATGGAAGTATCTACCAGAATTATTTTGTTCGCCATTCGTTAATAGCTTTTCTTGTGTTGGCAATTGTATCTAATTGCTTTTGATTAAAAGTAGGTGCTTGCAATAAAAAGAGTTCCAATTCTTTTGTTTTCAATACTTTTTTCTGCTCTACTTCTTTTTTAAGTTTTATCCATTTGGTAGCAGGCAGCGTTTTAGCTATTTCTACCAATTCGTCAAATCCTATGGCTGTTTTGAGTTGCATATTCAAATTTAGTAATTTCTGATTAAATAAGAACTAAATAGAGGTTTATTTACTCGCGCATGAGGTGCAAAGATAGTTTTTAGGGAAGGTTTTTTTGAGGAAAGTTATTGACAAAAGGTATGGAATTTCCTTTTGATTTAAGGTATGTAACATGCTTTCGGGACGATGTAACATGCTTTCGGGACAATGTAACATGCTTTCGGGACGATGTAAGATGCTTCCGAGACGATGTAAGATGCTTTCGGGACGATGTAACATGCTTCCAAGACGATGTAACATGGCATCGGGACGATGTAAATTAAGATTTATGCTTTGTATGTTATTGTTTTTCAATAAGATATGATAAAATGGATTTACCGTATGCTATTTTGACAGGTGGATTAATTAAAAATGAGGTGGTAGATTTGGTGTGGTAGTTTGTTGGTTAGAAACCAACAATGGCAAGGAGAGGAAAGTTATTGACAAAATGGAGGAATAGCAGCTAGAAATATAAATAAATTGATTTGATTTTAGTGTTGTGAGTGTTTCTTGGTTTGTTGCAAACGAACAAAGGCTAGAGATTACTTGTAATTTGATTTTCTATGCTGTTAAGTTTGCTTATTAATTGTCTTTTGGCTTCATTAATATCATCTTTTCTTAATGGTATTCCAAAAATTAAGATTGTATTTGTTGTTTCGTTTATAGCATTTTTATAATTTATTTCTTTTATTTCTATTTTATCTGAAGGATAACATAAAAAACCAAACTTAATATTTGTTTTACTAAATGAAGAATAAGCCATAATTTGATGTAAATCGTGTCTATGGTCGTCTTTCAATATTTCGCTATTGTCAAACTTGTTATAAAGATTTGATTTGTATTTAGCATCAATAAATACTAAGAAATCTTCTTTTTGATAAATGGCGTCAGGTTCAATATGTTTTAGTTCCCATGAATAATACTTTGAAGTTTTAGAATTGAATTTAAAGTTCGCAAATAATTTACCGCCAGTTTCTTTTGCAACTTCTTTGAAGATGTACTGCACAAATTTTTCAAAAACATCTGAAAAATCAACTCTCCAGGCTGTACTGTCAACTAAATTATAGTTTAAAATTTTATTAGCTTGTTCTTTACATGCTTTTATAGTTGGGCTATCAGATGATTTAACTGAAATGTTATTTGTTGCTTTTGGTATGTGATTGTATAACTTCTCTTCAATGAAATTCAGCTTTGTTCTTAAAGTGTTTTTTATTCTTTGAGGTGTGTTTGAAGAAAGAAGCTCATTCTTACAAATGTCAAATACAAATCGAACTTCCGCGTATTCACTATGAAATTCGCTTAGAATATTTTTCCGAGTTGGAAACTTTAATTGGTTCTCAATTTTATGTACTTTAATAGTATATTTATTCCAATTTATTTGTCCATAAGGTTGGTTAGATATTATTTCGACATTGTCAAACTTACGCCAAGGCCTTAATATAAGTGTTTCAAGAGAAGAAATGAATTTTACAGCTTCCAAATATAGTGGCGGTCGGAAATTTTTACCTGAAGCTAGAGGCAAACTATCAATAACTTCAGGGCTTATGTTTGTGCCAAGTAAATTCAGAATTTCAATATAATCTTCAAATCGGTCACGACCTGTAAATCTAGGCATTACAACAAAATCGCCTATTTGCTTTCCTGTATCTGATGCTCTTAGTGGAATTGTCCCTATGAAACCTGATGAACGAAAAGCTAACGAAGTATTTTGGTCAGAACCAATAATAAAAGGCTGAACACCTATGAATTTGAATTGTGAAGAATTGTAATCGATAAACTTTTGAAGGTACTGACCAATAATTCTTTTGTCGGCTGATTTAAACCATTTTTTTTGCAAAGCAATTCCGCTTAACTGTTTAGATTGTTCAGTTAAACAAGGTACTTCACAAAAAACATCTAATGGCTTGGTCATTCAAAAAGTGATAGATTAATTCTAGTAGCAAAGTAATTATTGAACTCTTCTTTGGCATTTCTAATCAACCCTTCTTGCAAATATTCTTTTACCAGAGGGAAAATTTCATATTTAATACGGTTCTTCATTTCTTCCTCGCTATCGGCAATAAAATATCCTTGTCCTGGCTGGAGAGATAGTTCATTGCTTGAAGCGTACCAGTCAAATATTTCTTGAATTCTTGCAAAATCTTCTTTAAAAAATTTGTTAGATTTAATTGACTTTGGTTTTAAAGAGTACCAAGCAAATCGCCTACGAAGTGCAAAGTCAACTACAGCTAAGCTTCTGTCAGCAGTGTTCATTGTGGCAATTACATAAAAATTATCAGGGAGTTTATCAATCTTAAACCCTGGAGAAATATCTATTTCTACATTTGATTTGTCCATCTTGTGTTCAAACAAATAAAATACAGGACCTAAAACGTTAGAAAGATTAGCTCTATTTATTTCATCTATTATTAAGAGTACTTTTTCATTGTTGTGTTCTTTCGCATATTTCAAAGCAGTAGTAAAACTTCCTAAATTTTCTTTGTAGCTAAGTTCTTTATTATTTAGGTCTGGGCGAATACCAAAAATGAAATCAGAAAAACTTGTCTCTGCGTGGAATTGAGTAAAAAATGTTTTTGCTTTAATTTTCTCAGCAACTTCTTTTGCAGTTCTAGTTTTACCAGTTCCCGGAGGTCCTTGAAGCACAATAAACTTTCTCTCATTTAGGAGACTTTTTATTTCCTCTACTTCATCAGTTGTTTCTGACTTTAAGAAAGGCTCAAGGGCATCTGAAATCGCTTTACGTTGTAATTTATTAGATGGCCATTCTCTTAGCTTTCCATAACCAGCAACAAATGCAGAAATTATCTTTTTCCCTTTTTCACTTTCAGGATTATCAACTATTTGGCATGCTGGAAGTACTTTATCATAGTTATTCTTTTTAAGAGTTTTCTTGAAATGAACAATTTTAGTATTATCTCTAAAGTTTTTTGGTAAGCTTGATTCAATATCTGAAAAGTCAGATTTACAAAAACCTTCATCATTAATTATTCTTGAGAATAATCGCCTTATTCCAGGATAAGAAGCTAACTCGTAGTCATTCTTAAATCCACTTGAACCAACTCCTAGGCATACTAACCAAGGTTTAATTTTTCCTTCAGAATCAATATCTGTTGGATTGCTTGGAAAAATAGTTAATGAGAAATCATGAAAAACACCGCTTTGTTCTTCCTCAGGACTAATAAATCCAAAATAAGCACCGTCATCATTTAGTGCTTCTTTACCAGTATTATTTCTCTCGAAATCTTGGCGTTCCTTAGACCAGTCTATTTTAGCCCCAAATTTTTCGGCTTCTTCCTTGATAAATTTTCTAATGTTTTCTATACTCATGCTTTATGTTCAAGTTTTATGATAATTATTATTTAAAAAGTGTTTTTAAATAATTAATTGATTTCTATTTAGTCTATTTTTATTTCATAGTTTTTAAAATTATGTTTAGGATTAACAGTAGTTAAATCTAATAACTCTGAAATGCTCATTTCAAATGCTTTTGCAAATACGGCTATATTAATTAAAGAGATATTCCTTTCACCTCTTTCTATCATTCCTATGTATGTTCTATGAAATCCTGTTGCAAAAGAAAGTGCTTCTTGGCTTAGGTTTTTTTTGATCCTTAGGGTTCTAATCCTATTTCCAAATTCCTTTAGGAGAAATTCATTTAACATAGGGTAAAACTATACATATTGTATTCATTGTTCAACCGACAATATGTATCATTTATTTAGACCTTATTATTCCTAACAATTTGTATTCCTTCTTAGAAAAAGAATATTTAATCAAATTTTTGTTACCACGCACTTACCTTAAAATTCCTCACCATAGCGGTGCCGTTTTCAAAACGGAGCATATTGTATTTGTAGGTTAAAGACATGGCTGTGGGCAAATCAAAAATTTTGGTGCCATCGCGCCATACGGTAGTGCGTGCTTTCTCTATGCGGAATGCCATCTTATAGATATGGTTTGCCTCCTGTTTGGGCAATGTTTTAATGCCTGAGGTGCTGCCTTTTAATGGTATGGCTCCATCATCGTAATAGGTATTATAATAATTGTATCCACCGAAATCAAACTTAATACCTGCATCGCCAGGTCGTGATAAACCATAGGTAAGGTCTTCGGGTTTGTGTGTGCTGATGATGGAAAAACCATAGCTGCTATTGCCATTGCGCGACGGGTCGCTTTGTGGAATGACATCAAATTCTATAGTATAAGAATCAGGCAAGGTGAGTGGTTTTGCATTGCAGGTAATGCCTTGTCCTTTTAGTATTTTCATCCATTTGCCTTCTGCTAAATATGTGGTATCTATTTTTGCGTTGCCGTTGGTTGTCCAGCTTGGAGGTAAGTCTGTTGTTTTTTGTTTTGCGAAATCGTCTTGGAAAATGATTTTAGTGCCGCAGATAAAAGTATCTGTTTGTATGTTTTGTGCTATTGTTATGACTGGCAACAGAGTCATGAGGGTGTAAAGTTTCAGGAGTAGTTTCATTTTTGCTTGTTTGGTAATATAAATTAGCTTTTAGTTTTAAAAGTAATATTCTTTTCTTTTTTTCTTGACAAAAAAAGAAAGAAAAAAGTCAAGGCAAAACGATCGTGCCACGCTGCATACCTACGCTTAGCTACGCGTTTTGCCATCCCACGCTTCTGGCATCCTGCAAGTTCTGCCAGTTTTTTAAAATGGTAAAATACTTAGCCTCCGCACGAAAAAATCTGACTTCTGTAAATTGTCTTGTCAGTACGCAAGTAGTTTTTGTCTGTAAGTCTTACTCTCAACGCACATTGCTATTTTTTTCGTACGCACGACAATTTTAAGCCGTTCAGATTTTTCTTCGCCACGTGCTGTGGATTGAACGTTTTTAATTTCAGCATCTTGTTTTAATCAATTTCTTTGTCACTTTTTGATGCCAAAAAGTAACCAAAAAGCATTTCCGAAATTTCTCTAACTCTTTTATTTTTTTATTTGCGCAGAGAGAACACGTTTCAAGGCAATTTGATTTTCTTCTTGACTACGTCAAGGAAAATCAACCGCTGATAAAATGAGCGCAAATGCTAAAGCTGCCCTTCGCTCATTTTACAGCTATTGCTGTGTATTTCGGAACCCTAAACCTTCTGCGGTCTTTTTGTTTCGAGATAGATTGTATTTATTTACAGTAGAATTTTAAGCCGTTCAGATTTTTCTTCGCCACGTGCTGTGGATTGAACGTTTTTCGCCCAAGCATTTTGTTTATTCTGTCGTTTTAATTTTATCACGAATATCTTGTGACTGCAAAATAAACACCTCCCTTAATCCCTCCTCAAGGAGGGAAATTGGGATAGTGATTTACTAATCATACTCCTGTTTTATTCCGCACATCGCAATTCATTAGTTTGCACGACAATTTTAAGCCGTTCAGATTTTTCTTCGCCACGTGCTGTGGATTGAACGTTTTTCGCCCAAGCATTTTATTTATTTGTCGTTTTAATTTTATCACGAATATCTTGTGACTGCAAAATGAACACCTCCCTTAATCCCTCCTCAAGGAGG
>JANNVS010000338.1:0-2544 GCA_031414515.1 Sphingobacteriales bacterium
AAGAATAAAACTAAAATAATTGATGGTATCTCTTTTAACAAATTCAGTTATCAATATTGTACTAATTAAAAATCCGGAAATGACAAAAAACAAGTCAACTCCTAAATATCCAAAAGGTATTGTTTCGTTAAAATGATAGATGACCACTGATAAAATGGCAATACTTCTGAAAATATCAATACTTGATATTCTGTCTTTATCATTAAGTACTTTAAATACACGCAATTTTTCAATCATTCAACATCGATATTTATTTAAATTAAAATATAAAACTAATTTGATTTAAACAAAAAAAGAACTTCAAGACAGATTCCAAGGCAACCCTGTGGATAATCAATATTGTAATGTCGGTTTTAGTTTTCGCATAAGTTGTATTTTAGCATCCTGTCATTTCGACTGAAAGGAGAAATCTCGCATTAGTTTTCAATAAGATCAATTCTTATTATTTGTATGAAAATTTATCGCTACGCTCGAAATGACATCAAAAATACGCAAAATCGTGGCAAAAGAAAAAGAAGTGAAAGAAACTCCTTTAATGGGTCAGTACAACAAGATAAAACAAAAATATCCTGATGCTATTTTATTGTTTCGTGTAGGTGATTTTTATGAAACATTTGGTGCTGACGCAATCAAAGCCTCTCAGATTTTAGGTATTGTTTTGACCAAACGTGCTAACGGAAGTCAGACAGAATTAGAACTCGCTGGATTTCCGTATCATTCTGTAGATACGTATTTACCTAAATTAGTAAAAGCTGGTTATCGTGTAGCCATATGTGAGCAGCTCGAAGATCCAAAACTCACTAAAACTATTGTAAAACGTGGCGTTACAGAACTCATCACGCCAGGTGTTGCTATTAATGATAAAATCTTAGACCATAAATCCAATAATTTTTTAGCATCTATATTTTTTGCAGAGAAAGAAATCGGTATTGCATTTTTAGATATTTCTACTGGTGAGTTTTTAGTGGCTGAAGGCGATGAATCGTACATCGATAAATTGATGCAAAGCTTCACTCCTTCTGAAATTGTTTTTCCAAAACATCAGCAAAAAAAATTTGTAAGTATTTATGGAAATAAATATTACACGTTTGCGATTGAAGACTGGGTGTATCAGGAAGATTTTTTAAAAGAAAAAATTCATCAGCATTTTCAGGTACAAACACTCAAAGGTTTTGGTGTAGATGAAATGCATCTCGGTACACAAGCTGCTGGCGCATGTTTGCATTATCTGGCAGAAACCGAACACAATAAACTGCAGCATATTTCTACACTTTCAAGAATTGAACATGATAAATATGTTTGGATTGACAGATTTACAGCGCGCAATTTAGAGTTGATACAAAGTACGCATGAAAAAGGTGTTCCGCTCATTCAGATTTTAGATAAAACGATTTCGCCAATGGGCAGCCGTTTAATGAAACGCTGGATGGTGTTGCCGTTAAAAGATATTCAGCAAATTAATGAACGTTTAGATGCCGTAGAATTTTTAATTAAAGAAAATGATACGCATCAAAATATCATTCATCAAATCAAACAAATTGGTGATTTAGAAAGATTAATTTCTAAAGTGCCGTTAGGTAAAATAAATCCACGCGAAGTAGCGCAATTGAAACGCGCATTAATTGCGATTCAACCAATTAAAGAACTTTGTATTGTATCCAATAATAATGGCTTGAAAAAAATTGGCGAGCAATTGCAGTTGTGTCAGCTCATTAAAGAAAAAATAGAAAACACCTTAAATGAAGATGCGCCTGTAGCAGTGCAAAAAGGAAATGCGATTAAAAATGGTGTGTCTGATGATTTAGATGAATTGCGTAATTTATCATTATCTGGAAAAAATTATTTATTGGAAATACAAAACAGAGAAAGTGAACGCACACAAATTCCATCACTAAAAATTGGATTTAATAATGTGTTTGGTTATTTCTTAGAAGTAAGAAATACACATAAAGACAAAGTTCCAAACGACTGGATTCGTAAGCAAACATTGACTGGTGCAGAACGGTACATCACACCGGAATTAAAAGAATACGAAGAAAAAATTCTCGGTGCTGATGAAAAAATTTTAGCATTAGAGGTAAAATTATTTGAAGCATTAGTAACAGAAATTTTAGATTACATACAACCGATACAACTAAATGCAAATTTAATTGCACGGCTGGATTGCCTTCAATCCTTTGTAACTATTGCGTTGAAACATCATTACCGCCGACCAATATTATCGGATGATTTATCATTGAAAATTATTGCAGGCAGACATCCGGTAATTGAACATCAGTTGCCATTAGGTGAACAATATATTCCAAACGATGTATATTTACATCCGGAAGATCAGCAGATAATTATTATCACTGGACCAAATATGTCAGGTAAATCTGCTATACTTAGGCAAACTGCATTAATAGTATTATTGGCACAAATCGGAAGTTTTGTGCCGGCACAGGAAGCACATATCGGCATAGTAGATAAAATTTTTACACGTGTAGGTGCGAGTGATAACCTGAGCTTAGGTGAATCTACATTTATGGTGGAGATGATTGAGAC
>JANNVS010000339.1:0-2196 GCA_031414515.1 Sphingobacteriales bacterium
GAAGTAGTGATTTATTTTCAATACAAGGAAATATTACCACAAGCTCATCGCCTATTTTATCTGGCACTGCAAAAGAAAGTAAAACCATAAAAGTAAATAGTGCCGCAAATTTTACAGTTGGCGATTTTGCAATAGTAAAACAAATGGCAACTAATTTATTGACATCTAACTGGTCTCATAATTTTTTTCATCAGATTGTAAAAATTACAAAAATAAATGGCAACGAAATTTCTTTTGAGCAACCTTTGCATTTAGATTTTCCTGATTCAAATAATCCAACAATACAAAAGATAATTCCTGCACAAAATGTTGGAATTGAATCTTTAAAAATAAAAAGAAGTGATGCGACAACTTCACAAACATCCAATATCTTTTTAAATTACGCAGCAAATTGCTGGATTAAAGGTGTTGAATTAGAAAACAGTAATTACGCACACATTACGTTGCAAAGCTCAGCAAATATAACTATTTCAGGCAATTACATACACGATGCTTTTAATTATAGCAGTGGTGGAAAAGCATATGGTGTAGTATTGCAGTTTGGTGCAAGCGATAATTTCATTTATGACAATATTGCGAAACATTTGCGACACTCATTTTTATTGCAAGCAACAGCAAACGGAAATGTAATTGCTTATAATTATTCTTATGATACTTACTGGACAGAAACCTGGTTGCCGAGCAACTCTGCTGGTGATATTGTTTTGCATGGAAATTATCCATATTCAAATTTATTTGAAGGGAATATTATTCAAAATTTAGTGATAGATAATTCTCATGGAATCAATGGACCATTCAATACTTTTTTTAGAAATAGAATTGAAAATTACGGTATTGTGATGAATGGAAATTCTGGTGATAACATGAACTTTTTAGCCAATGAAATTACAGGTTCAGGTATGCTGAAAGGTTTGTATACTATAAGTGAAAATCAAACAGAAATTGCAAACAATATAAAAGGTGATTTACAAAGCGGAAACGTTACTGAAACTTCTTTAATCAATAAAAATTATGCATCTAAAATTGGCGTGCCTAATGCATTTGGTACATGGAAAAATGATGCATATATAAGAAATGGAAAAGCAGTGAAAACGGTTGTTATTAAAGATAAAATCGTAAATGTAAAAGAAACAAATACTACAAATAAACCAACTAAAACTCCACCAAAAAAAGTAAAGAAAAGATGTTGTGTGAAGAAGAAGAAATAATTCTTGACGTCATTGCGAACGAAACAAAGTGTAGTGAAGCAATCTGTTGAATTATACAGATGGCTTCGTGCCTCGCCATGACGTAAACCTACAACTTACTATTCCTATTTCTCAACAAATGATCTGCAATTACTAAAGCAGCCATGGCTTCTACAATTGGCACTGCACGTGGCAACACGCACGGATCGTGTCTTCCTTTTCCTGTAACGGTTGCATCATTGCCGTCTTTATCAACAGAATCCTGTGCCTGCATAATAGTTGCAACAGGTTTAAATGCCACGTTAAAATAAATATCCATTCCATTACTGATGCCGCCTTGCACACCACCTGAATGATTTGTTTTTGTTTTTATTTGATTGTTTTCGTCTTTATAAAATACATCATTATGTTGCGAACCTAACAATTCAGTTCCTGCAAAACCACTACCATATTCAAATCCTTTTGCCGCGTTTATACTCAACATGGCTTTGCCTAAATCTGCATGTAATTTATCAAACACAGGTTCGCCTAAACCAACAGGAACACCTTTAATTACACAGCTTACTAAACCGCCAATCGTGTCGCCATCTTTTTTTACTTCTTTGATTAGCGTTATCATTTTCTCTGCAGTTTCCGCATCAGGACAACGCACAATAGTATCTTCTGTTTTAGATAAATCTAATTCAGTATAACTTTTTTCTATTTCTATTTTACCAACTTTAGAAACGTACGCATTTACTTCAATTCCAAAGTGTTTTAGTAATTGTTTTGCAATCGCAGCAGCAGCTACACGTGCAGCTGTTTCTCTTGCAGAGCTTCTACCACCACCACGATAATCGCGCGAACCATATTTTGCGTCATAGGTAAAATCTGCATGTGATGGTCTGTAACTATCTTTTATGTGTTCGTAATCTTTGGATTTCTGGTCTTCATTTCTTATAATTATTCCAATTGGTGTACCTTGTGTAACACCTTCAAAAATGCCAGACAAAATTTCAAACTCATCAGC
>JANNVS010000340.1:0-3728 GCA_031414515.1 Sphingobacteriales bacterium
TGAATGCAGGTTCTGTTTTTATTGGACATTATTCACCAGAAAGTGTTGGCGACTATGCTAGCGGCACCAACCATACATTGCCAACGAATGGTTTTGCAAAAGCATATTCTGGTGTTTCTTTAGATAGTTTTGTGAAGAAAATTACGTTTCAAAAAATCACAAAAACTGGTCTGCAGAATATTGGAAAAACAGTAGAACTGATGGCAGAAAATGAAGAATTAATGGCACATAAAAATGCAGTTTCAATAAGATTGAAAGATTAACTAATCAAAAAAGTCCCTTTAGGGATTTAGGATATGAAAAAAATCAACATAAATAAATTAATTCGACCACACATTATAAATATGAAACCTTATTCATCTGCACGTGCTGAATATACTGGCGATGACGGTATTTTCTTAGATGCAAATGAAAATCCTATCGGTTCAGTTTGTGAAGAATTACACAATCGTTATCCAGATCCTTTACAACATAAAGTAAAAGAAAAACTATCAGAACAAGAAAGTTTAAATATCAATCAAATCTTTTTAGGAAACGGTAGCGACGAATGTATTGATGTTTTGATTCGTACATTTTGTGAACCGAAAGAAGATAAGATTATTGTTTGTCCACCAGTATTTTCTATGTATGAGCATTCTGCGCATTCGCAAAATGTAGAAGTAATTGAAGTGCTTTTAAAAGAAGAAACGTTTGAGTTAGATATTAACGTCATTGCGAACGTAGTGAAGCAATCTGTTGAAATGATAGAAACAGATTGCATCGTGCCTCAAAATGATAAAACAGTAAAAATAATTTTTATCTGTTCGCCAAATAATCCAACAGGAAACTTGATGAATAAAAAAGATATCGAAACTATCTTGAATAATTTTGATGGATTGGTTTTAATTGATGAAGCCTATCAGGATTTTTCTCAGAATGAAAGCTGGACAAAACGATTGAATGAATTTCAGAATTTAGTAGTCATTAAAACTTTTTCTAAAGCATTTGGAATGGCTGATGCAAGACTTGGTATGTTATATGCTAATGAAGATATTATTCACTATCTGAATACTATCAAACTGCCATATAATATTAGCGAATACACGCAAAAACTTGCCTTGATAGCATTAAATAATATCGAACAAAAGGATAAGTTTGTGAATGAGTTAATTGATGGAAGAAAATACTTGGAAAATGAGTTGTCGCAAATTCTTTTTGTCAAATCTATTTATAAAAGCGATGCTAATTATATTTTATTTAAAGTAGAAGATGCCAATGATTTGTATCAATATTTAATTCAACATAAAATTATTGTACGCAACAGAAATAGTGCATCTTTATTAAAAGGTTGTTTACGTGTTTCAGTTGGAACACAACTAGAAAATGAACGGTTTATTGAAATTATAAAAAATTATAAAAAATAAATTCAATGCAAAAAGTATTATTCATAGACAGAGATGGAACATTGATAAATGAACCAAAAGATAATTTTCAGGTAGATAGTTTTGAGAAATTAGAATTTTTGCCAAACACAATTTCTTTTCTTAAAAAAATCACAGAAGAAACAGATTTTATTTTAGTGATGGTTACGAATCAAGATGGATTGGGCACAAAAGTATTTCCTGAAAAATCATTTTGGCCTGTTCATAATCTAATGTTGGCTATTTTTAAAAATGAAGGAATCGTTTTCAAAGATGTATTAATTGATAAAACATTTGCAAAAGATAATGCACCAACGCGCAAACCAAACACAGGTTTACTCACAAAGTATCTAAATACAAAAAAATACGATTTAGCTAATTCGTTTGTAATTGGTGACAGATTAACGGATATTCAATTAGCAAAAAATATAGGAAGTAAAGGTATTTTGATTGGAAGAAGTGCTGATAAGATTGACGATAAAAAGTTAAACTCAATAGAGCTAAAGAAACATATTGCCTTGCAAACAACTAATTGGAAATCAATTTATGAATTCCTAAAAAAACCAGCACGCATTGCAACTATTCAACGCAATACAAATGAAACAAAGATTTCTATAAAACTAAATTTAGATGGAAACGGAAAATCAAATATCAAAACTGGGCTTGGCTTTTTTGATCATATGCTAGAGCAACTTTCAAAACATTCAGGTTGTGATTTAGATATAAAAGTAAAAGGCGATTTGCATATTGATGAACATCACACTATTGAAGATACAGCCATTGCTATTGGTGAAGCATTTCTACAAGCATTAGGAAATAAAAAAGGTATTGCACGTTATGGATTTTTGCTTCCAATGGACGATGTATTGGCACAGGTTGCAATTGACTTTTCAGGAAGACCTTGGTTGGTCTGGAAATCAAAATTCCAAAGGGAAAAAGTAGGAGATATGCCTACCGAATTATTTTTTCATTTTTGGAAATCTTTTTCTGATGCTGCAAAATGCAATCTGAATATAAAAGCAGAAGGTGATAATGAACATCACAAAATTGAAGCTATCTTCAAAGCAGTAGCCAAATCCATCAAAATGGCGGTTAAGGTAGACGGAAATGAGCTGCCAAGTACCAAAGGAATGTTATAAATTTCCCGAATTCTCAGTCAAACTGACCGAACACTCATTTCCTTGAAATATAGGCATTAATTTATTATTTTTAAATAAGAATTTAAGGTGAATTGGTTGATTTTTATCAGGTTTTTACTTATTTTTAGTAACTATTCTGACATTCTATTGCTTTAAACATAAACTCTAATCTTGTATCCACGTCAATGGGTTCAGATTTTTTATTTTTTAAGCATACAATATGAATAAATATTTACAAGGATTTCTATTTTTTATTATAAGTTTTAATAGCTTTTCTCAGGCACGTTTAATTTTAAACAATGGCGGAATTGTAAATATTACAAACAGCGCATTTGTTGTAATAGATAATCCGAATGCAAACGCAATTACACAAAATGCTTCAGGTCATATTATTTCCGAAGGTGAATTTAATCGCGTAAAATGGAACATAGGAACCACAGCAGGTTCTTACGTTGTTCCTTTTGGAATCGGTGTAGCAGAATTCTTACCAGTGAATTTTACAACTTCAGGTGCATCAGGTATATCAGGAAGTCTTACATTTGCGATGTATGGTGGTAGCTGGCTAAATACATCGTATTTGCCAACTGGAGTTACAAATTTTGTAAATAATTCAAGTTCTAATAATTCAGCATTTGCAATTGATAGATTTTGGAGAATTGAGCCTACAAACTATACTACAAAACCAGCTTTATCAAATCTTATTTTTACGTATAGAGATATTGAACATTCAGTAGCAAGTAATGCTATAATAGAATCTAATTTAATAGCACAACGTTACAATGATATAACTGATTCTTGGGACGATTACATGCCTGGAACTGCTATTGTTCCTAATACAGCGGTAGTGGCAGCTTTACCATCAGCAGAATTATATACCTGGTGGACATTAGTGGACAATCGTTTTGTATTGCCTATTGAGTTAACTGCATTCAATGTAAAATGTGATGGTAATAAAGCTAATATTTATTGGACTACAGCTTCGGAAAGTAACAATGATTATTTTGAAATCGAACGTTCTGACGATGGAATTAATTTTGTTTCAATAGAAAAGGTAAATTCGCAAAATAGTAATTCTACACAACCACTAAATTATAATACAGTTGATAATAATCCACTCAATGGAAAATCATATTATCGTTTAAAACAAGTGGATAAAGATGGTAAATATTCTTATTCCGCATTAGTTATT
>JANNVS010000341.1:0-1829 GCA_031414515.1 Sphingobacteriales bacterium
TTAACAGGCACACCTGCACAAGCACCAAAATTAATTGCATCAGCAGAAGATGGTTTATTTAGCCGATTCCTTTTCTATGCGTATAAAAATGAAATTGAATGGCAAGACCCATCACCACAAAATCATGCCATTATCTATAACGACCATTTCGACAACTTAGCTTCAATGCTATTAAATGGTATTGATTTTCTGAATCAAACGCCAACAGAAGTTTATTTAAGTAGCGAACAATGGAATGAATTAAATAAAACATTCAAAAATATTCTTTCCGAAGTAACTATCTATACAAGTGTTGATGCAGCAAGTGTAGTATTTCGTTTAGGATTAATTGCCTACCGATTGTGTATGTTATTTTCAGCACTAAGGAAAATAGAAAATGCGGAGTTTTCAGATGTTGTTTATTGTACACAAGAAGACTTTAATAATGTATTACATATCGTAAAAACCTATCTGCAACACAATATTCTAATGTTTAACAATTTGCCAAAAGAAAACGACACAATGCAGTTTCACTCAAGTGATGCAAAGCGCAAATTCTTTGATGCCTTGCCTAACGAGTTTACACGTAAACAAGCTACCGAGATAGGCAAAACATTTAGTTTAGCAACACGTACAACAGATGATGTGTTAAAAGCTGCTTTAGGTAAGACTATAACCAAAATAAAAGCTGGGTTTTATCAAAAAATATAAATTCCGTTTTTGTCAGGTTATAAGCTGACATTATTATTAAATTTGTCAGTCTATAGTCTGACTTTCACATCCATCCAAATACCATCTCAATTTACTCGTAATCAGTATCTTAATAATTTCAAAATTTCGACAGCATTTTCCATTTGCTGCCAAAATATAGTTTTTGTATCTTTGTATATAAATGTACGCACTATCTCAAACGACAAACTAAATATTGCACTATTACAAATACATTTCAAAGACAAAAAATTCTTTGGAAATAATGATATAATGCTGTTCTACAAAGAATTTGAAGCTAACATAAAACCTTCTACCGTCAATTGGCGAGTTTACTCATTAGTACAATTAGGCATACTTTCACGAATTGGCAGAGGAAAGTTTACATTAGGCGAAGGCAAAGTTTTTATTGCGCAAATAACACCTAAAATCAGAAATATTTATAATAGTGTACATAAACAATTTCCATTCTTACAAACCTGTATTTGGAATACAATAGTATTGAATGAATTTATGTTACATCAGCCAGGCAGATTCTACACATTGGTAGAAGTCGAAAAAGATTCTATGGAATCCGTTTTTTATTTTCTAAAAGAAAAAAATAAAAATATTTTCTTAGATCCTTCATCTGATATTTTGAGTCGCTACGCTTCAGGTGAAAAAGAAACCATCATTATAAAATCATTGGTATCAGAAGCTCCTACACAGAAAGTACAAAATGTAGAAACAACAACTATAGAGAAAATACTGGTAGATATTTTTTCAGATGAAATAGTATTTGCAGCACAACAAGGCAGCGAAATGCAATTTATTTTTAAAGCAGCGTTTGATAAATACACCATCAACGAAAATCGTATGCTTCGTTATGCAGACAGGAAACGTAAGAAAGAAGCAGTAGATAATTATCTGAGTATAGTTTCTAAATTTCGGCAGCAAACTAAATAATGCGCCATTTTATAGTATAATATGATAAGCAAAGAAACACTTACAGCAGAGTGGATAGACAAAGTATCCAAAGCCAACCGGAATGCCGATAAAATCCTGGTCGAAAAGGTAATCCGTGCCTTATTGCTATTAGAAGGCTTGGCTAAAACAGAATTATCTTTCATATTCAAAGGTGGCACCGCATTAATGTTGTTGAT
>JANNVS010000342.1:0-3342 GCA_031414515.1 Sphingobacteriales bacterium
AAAGATTTCTCTCTACTTCTGTTAAATGATTGAATTGTATGATTGACATTTTTAGCTAATTATTTTTACAAATGTACATAGAAAATTGCTTTTCAAAAAATGCCTTTATTTTAAATGTTTGTCATTATTCAATAGTTTGTCATTATTATTTGTTAATATTAAATAGTATAAACAATTTAAATATAGATTTTATGAAAAAAATTATCATTCTCTCTTTTTGGGTTATTATGTTCTTTGGCGCGACTTCTTGTGTAAAAGACTGGCAATGTGAATGTACGGATGGCACATCCACTAATGTTGTAGAAACGTATCCTAATACAAAATTATTAGATGCAAAAAAGGTATGTGATGGCAGACAAAGTGATTTAAAGACACTAAACTCCAATATAAGCTGTAAGATAAAGTAATACATAAAAGAAATAGAAATAAACGGTCAAATTTTTTTCAGACCGTTTTTTCATTAGATTACATTATGAAAAGAACTGTTCCAATATTATTAAGCATTTCCATTGGTCTATTATTTATAGTATCTGCTGCAACAAAAATCTACCCAATGGAGCCATTTGAATATCAGTTTGTAGATATTGGAATTGCCACTTGGAAAACAGCACCATATTTCGCCAGGTTTTTTATTGGATTAGAGTTTTTCTTAGGAATGCTTTTAATTTTAAATATTGCACTTAGAAAATTTACTTTAAAATTTGCCATTGCATTACTTAGTTTTTTTTGTATTTATCTCACTTATAAAATTTACACAGAAGGAAATGCAGGCAATTGCGGTTGTTTTGGTGAGTATATCACCATGACACCATTACAAGGTATACTGAAAAATATTGTTTTAATAGCAACCTGTAGCGTTTGTTTTTTTTCAACAGAAAAAGATTTTTGGATACCTAAATGGAAAAAAATTATTATTCCAGTCTTATTAGTTAGTTCGATGTGTTTAGGTTTTTTTATTTATCCTGTTGATGTAAAATTTAGTTCTACTATGGATAAAAACAGCATAAATTATAAAGTTCCATTAGAACTTATGTATAGCAGTTTTCAAAAAGACAAACCAAAAATTGACTTAACTAAAGGTAAACATATCATTGCATTTTTAAGTTTAACCTGTCAGCATTGCAAAATTGCCGCACAAAAAATAAATGTAATGCACAAAAAAAATCCAGCTATTCCTTTTTATCTTGCTTTAAATGGCGATAAAATACTTTTAACTAAATTCTTTGATCACACTCACACAGCATCCATTCCACACAATTTATTTTTAGGACCACAAGACTGGTTGCAAATAGCTGGAATGAGTCTTCCGATTATTATGTATATAGATAATAGTTACGTACGAAAAAAATGCAATGGAATGGAAATAGAGCAAGATGATATGGAAACCTGGCTGAAGAAATAACTATTGCAAAACCAATCTCTGAGAATATAGTTTATCGCCATCAGAAACTGATAAGTAATAAGAACCTTTCGGTAAATAAGAAAAATCAAACTGATAAAAACCATTTACTGATAAAAATTCTTTCATTCGCTTTTCATCTATCAAGGTTCCAAGTACATCATACAGTCTAAGAATTGTATTGGCATCAAATAATTCTTCTGCAACTGTAAATTTTCCTTGATTCGGATTTGGAAAAACACGTATATTATTTTTATTTGACTGCTCTATAATAGCAGTTACTTCAGGCACTTCATACACATTTATGATTTCGAAATGAGCTGAATCAAAATCTTTATTGGCAGCAATACCTCTGACACGCATCACATTATTAGTTAGCGGATAATCATAATCAATATGAATATGACCTGCCATCCATAAGCCTAAATTATTTTTATATGGCGTGAGTCCTGTTATTATTTTATTATACTCATTAAAATCGAATACAAAATTAGAAAGTATAAATAATATATTATCGGTAGCAGGATGGTGAGAAATTAAACAAACATTATGATTCTTTTTATTCGGATTTATTGACAACTCATGCTGCAGCCATTGAAAGGTGCCACCAGTCCAATCCATTAGTTGAGCTTCAGGTCCAATACCTGGTTCAGCTTTATTCACATGATAACGTGGATTAAAATCCAAGCCGTAGAAAATAAAATTATCATATTCAAATGAAAAATTTTGAAGGTAATGTTCTTTTTGAGTTTCAGGATTAAAAGTTCTGTTTAATCGGGTACCATCATTCCAATTTTGGAAAAATAATTTGTCTTTATCATACACCTCTGCAAACACTTCACCCATTACAGAATCTCCACATGCATAAGGTGCTTCTGATTGATAACGCACATAAGGCCATATATCGTGATTACCAATTACTGGAACATATGGCATATTCAATCCATCCATAATTTTTTTACACATCTGAAATTCTGATTTTTCTGCACTGCCTGTCAAATCGCCTGAGATAACCACAAACTTTATATTCTTATCTATTTCATGGTAATTAATAAATTTTACAGCCTGTCGTAAATCTTTAGCAGGCGCGCTAGTGTCTATGTCAGGCATGGTATCATTAAAGAAGCCAGATGTACCATAATCACCAATTCCTTCACCAATATGTGTATCAGAAATATGTACGAAAGAAAATTTATATTGAGCACCTTGTAAGTTTTTATTCAAATTGTATTCAGGCATACTATTTGTTTGTGTAAAACAATCAGCACTTATTTGAAAAAAAAAGAGAACAGAGTATATTTTTAAAACGGATGACATGAATAAAAGATTTAATGCTAAATTTAGTTAAAAAGCATGAATTTAAACTTATCCACAGCACAATAGTATATTCTGTTTTGACGTTCATTGTAAAATCTTACTTTTGTTTAAATATTTATAGATATGGGAATACTATTGCAAGCAGCCACCACGGTTTTAGATACGGCAAATTCAATTATGCCTGCGGCCGCACCACCAATTAAAGAATTATCTATTTTAGAGTTACTAATGAAGGGCGGTGTCATTATGATTCCATTGTTATTATTCCTTGCCATAGCGTTGTTTTTTATTATTGAACGCTACTTATTTTTCAGACAACGATCCAGTATAAATGATAATCTGGTACGCGATGTACTGGATAAATTGTATTCAGGAAATATACAAAGCGCAGATGCTTTGTGTACTTCAGATAAATCTGCCTTAGGAAATGTATTACAAGCTGGTATCTCACAATTAGGAAAACCTATAGATCACATAGAAAAAGCACTGGATATCCAATCTAATATTGAAATAAATGAAATGGAAAAACGTATGAGCTGGATAAGTATGATTTCAGGTATTGCTCCACGTTTGGGATTCATTGGTACTATTTTAGGTGTAATAGTAATTTTTTACAGTATTTCTCA
>JANNVS010000343.1:0-2476 GCA_031414515.1 Sphingobacteriales bacterium
AATTTAACTAATTTTGTAAACCATGATACCGTATCCTTCATATAAGGTAAAGTAAGGAGCATATTAAAACTACCAAAAACGAAATTACTTCCACTTAACTGTTTTGTATTATCTATATTATATAACTGAACACAAGAAGCAGATATATTATTATTAACTTCCATTATTTTTGTTAGAGACGGCAATATATCTTCTTTAAAAATGGTGTCATTATTTAAAACAAGTACATACTTGCCTTTTGCAATTTTAATTCCAACGTTGTTCGCTCGTGAAAATCCTATATTTTCACTTGACTGAATATAGATAACATTTGGAAACTGTGATGTTATTTTTAAACAGCTGTCGTCCTTTGAATCATTATCCACTACGATTATTTCATATTCAATTTTTGTAGTTAAATCTATAATTGATTGAATACATTGAATAGTAAATTCAGATGTCTTATAATTAATTAAGATAACAGATACGTCCACTTAAGATAATTTAAATTTTAAAACTTCAATTATTTTTGTCCACTTAATAAATAATTTTTAAATGATTTCGCTCCTACATCAAAATTAACTTCATCAAATAATTTATAGCAATTATTTTGATATTCATCGTAATTCAATTCAATCTTTTTTACTGCGTTATAAATAGTAACGGATTCATAATTATCAATTAACACACCTGCTTTATGTTCTTCAATAAATTTAAAGCCCTGTATATTACATGCGATAACGGGTACACCAGCAGCCAAATACATAAATAATTTTCCTGATGGAGCTGTTCTATAATTAAAATTTGCGTTAATTAAATCCCAACTATAAAAACACAACCCAATTTTAAAATTGGAAATATATTTGATATAGTCATTTACCTCTAAATAAGATTCATCTACGACAATCTTATTTTCGTTTATTAAATTTAGATATTTTGAATACAATTGGTCTCGAGTATTTTCTTCTGATGCACCCTTTAACATAAGTTTATATTCAGGGTATTTTTCAATAAAGTTGATACAATCAAATACACCGAACCGTTCTATTATACTTCCTGCCCATATAAGACCATTTCGAGGTTTTTTATTTATATTTTTATTTTTATACAACGGTGCATTTTGAATAAAAAATTTATGAATGTGAAGATTTTTAAATAAATAATTAAATCTATCCTCATTTTGTGTAATTACAGATTTTATTTTTTTGAAATCAATTTTTTGAAGATAACTGTCGTATGGCTGTAATTCTAAGGATAAAAAGTGAACATTTTGGCTTACTGACAAAGCTGCATACAGAGGCATTAAATCTACTGCAATGACATAATCTGTTAATTGTCTCTTTATTTCTTCGGCAATCAATCTGCATTTTAAACCACGCAATAATTCAACTCTGAAATTTAATTTAAACAAATATTTATCAATTCTTTTAAAGAAGAAATTTATTGAAAGGTCAATAAATCTGAATAGTTTTTTTGCAAAAGCAGGACATTCAAGATAAATAATATTCCTGTTTAAATCTTTTTTTTTACCCAAATACTCTGGCTCAAAAGTAAGTACGACTACTTCAAAATCTATTTGTAAAAAATCGTATAGATTTAAAATAGTAGGTTGGTATAAAATAAAATCATCTGAAGAAGCAATTAATACTTTTTGCATACCCTTAATTTTTTACCATCATTTCTGCAAGATGCGTAAATGTTACTTCTGGTTTCCAGCCTAGAGAAAAGATAAGTGAAGAGTCAGATACCAATTTTTTATATTCCGGTATAAAATCATTTTTTATAATTACAAAATCCTTCCAGTCCTTGTTAATTAAGGAGAAACAACTGCTTAACCAATCCTCTATTGAATACCCTAATCCCGAACCTAAGTTTGCTTCAAAAACTGAATCTTGTTGAACGAGCATTAATATGGCTTTCACCACATCACCTGCATATGTCCATTCTTTTATCACACTACTGTCTCCTATTTCTAAAATTTCATCACTTCCTTTATCTATTCGTTTAACAGCTTCTGCAATTTTTTTTGACAAATGTCTTTCTGTTCTTCTTGGGCTATCATGGTTAAAAAAATAACCCACATATATCTTTAAACCCAATCTTCGATAATATCTTGCTGCATAAACAGAATGAATACGGCTTACAGAGTAGGCATCTCGTGCCTCAAATGCATCAGTTTCATTTATGGGTTTATTTTGATTAACAAACTGAAGTCCGCTTCCTGAAATAAATACTTTTGTTTTAGGAGAACAGTTTCTTACTGCTTCTAGAATATTGAGTGTACCTGTACTTATGGTAGCATGATTTTCAAAAAGAACTTCATGTCTTGTTGTTGAATTTGCAGCTAAATGGAATATATAATCCGCTTGCTCATTATGAATCAGTGTCAAAACATCTTGATAATCTGTAATGTCTGTGCTTAAGAAGTTGCCGTTACGTGAAACTCCAATAACAATACAATTTTGTCGTTCTAATAATTGAGCAAGATAATACCCAT
>JANNVS010000344.1:0-4750 GCA_031414515.1 Sphingobacteriales bacterium
TAATTAAGCTTTGTAATACAATAAACAGTAACAGCATGCCATTGGTTAAGCTTGGTAACATATAGGCTACTAAAGCTAAACCAATGGTTAAAAAATTCATAATCGTCGAACTAATTTGAACAACAGGCACTAATTTAGAACGCATGGTAAGCCAAGAATAAGCAGTATTGTGTTGTACAGCATGACCACATTCGTGTGCTGCTACAGCGGCTGCGGCTACGTTTGATTGAGCGAAAACCCAATCACTTAGATTGACTGTTTTGTTTAAAGGATCGTAGTGGTCGGTAAGTGCTCCAGCAACTGAAACTACTTGTACATCATAAATACCATTATCACGTAGCATCTTTTCTGCTACTTCTTTACCTGTCATTTTTATAGGCATTTCTGAGTATTCTTTGAATCTGCGTTGCAAAGTATTGCCCACGTACCAACTCACGCCCATTATTAAAATTGAAATTAAATAAATTCCGCCCATTTTTTTGTTTTTTTATTATAACAAAGATAGTATATAAATAGTTCCGAAGGAAGATAAAACGAAATATACAGAGTGCAGAATTTTGTTACAAATCGCCTCTTAGTTTTCTATATCGCTTTCGTGCTTCTATAGCAAAAGTGCTGTCTTTATAATCTAAAATAATTTTTTCATAAGATTCTTTTGCTTTCTCATCGTCTTTTATAAAGTTTTGGTATAAATCACCCAAATAAAAAAGAGCATTGTCGCCTAAGATGTCTGTTGAAAAATCGACTATAATTTTTTGTAAATAGTTTGCGGCTTTATCATACTGTTGTCTGTCTTTTTCAATCTTATATTTTAAGTATAAAATGTCATCTTGCAAAGCAGTACTTGAATAATATTTTAAAATATTATTCAATGTATCTTCCGCTTCAACTAATTTATTTTGATAACGTAGTAGGTCTGATTTTGCAAATTGCAAAAGTGCAAAATCTGTATCGTCTGTATTCAAATTATCTAAAATAAAAACAGATAAATCTATTGCATCATTAGAAATAAATTCTGATGTATTAGCTTTAATGATTTTCAGTTGTGTTTGTGACCAATCGAAATCGCCTTTATAATAAGATAGTTTTGAATTTCTAAATTTTGCATCTTCACCAACGGGATTTCCTTTTTGTTCTTTTTCTACTTGTGTATATAGCAACAAACTTTCCCATGGCTGGTCTGCCATTAAGTAATAATCACCGAGATATAATTTTGCTTTTGAAAATAAATCTTTTGAGGTTCTGTTATTTTCTGTTATCGGTGTTAGCAAAGCAATAGCGCTATCAATTTCGTGTAAATACAATGCTTCTAATTGTGCTAACTCTAAAGTTGCGTTTGTAGAAGTGTAGTCGTTGTTGTAGTTTTTTATAAATTCCTGATAAGTTTGTTTTAATGAAAATAATTGTTCTTTCGTGTAGTTTGGCGAGTTTACAATTTTGTCTCTTTTTACATTTATCAATTCCAGATTTGCAGTAACAAAACACGGAAATTGCGCACCCTTATTCACAATATATTGATAGCCTTTTATTGCAGCATCGTAATCTTTTAAAATAGCTGCAGTTTTTGCAATGCGCATTACATTTTCGCCATTTTCGTTGCGTAATAAGTCCAACGATTTTGATTGTAAAATTGCACCATCAAAATCGTTGCGCTGCATGTATAACCAGATTAACAAATCCTGATAAACAAATTCGTTTTTATTACTTTGTGTTCGTTTCAATAATTCTTTTTCGAGTACGTCTTTTCCTTTTTCATCTATAAAACCTTTTTGCAAACCGGTTTCAATTACTGATAAATTATTTGCCTGATAAGGTGCTTCATCTAAGTATGCATTTAGCATACTGGTGTAATCATTTTTCAATAAAAAGAGATTTGCAATTTCTAAATTAAATGCCTTTTTATTTTTTAAAATTTCTTTGCCTTTTAGATACGTTTTTTGAGCAAAATCTAATTGCTTTAACTTGATAAATTTTTGTGCAATCTGTTGGATATTGTATTTATCAGGTTTTAATTCTTTTATAGTTTTGTTGAATTGTTTTTCTGCATCTTCTTGTTTATTTTGTTTCAGATACAAATCTGCCAAATCCAACAAATAAATTGGATTATTTTCGGATTGTTTATACTGTGTTTTAATAACTTTTTCAGCGGTCGAGAAATCTTTTATTTGTACTAGGATATCTAAATAATCATCGTAATATTCAGAAGGATTTTGTTTAAATAAACCTTCGTAATACTCTGCAGCTTTGGCAAATTCGCCATTCTGCAAAAACTGACGAGCGAGAAATGCATCGTAATCACCATCTTGTGCTTGCGCCCAAACAGAAAAAAATAAAGATGTTATCAATAAGATTTTTTTCAATTTTCAATTTTATTTTTTAACCAAAAAGAATACAAAGTCTTTAAACAGTGCACACAAAGGTAAACATATCAAAAATGGTGCTAAAAAAGAAGTTAATTTATCTTATGATTTTGTTTAGTTACGATAATAGCAATTAAAACACCAACTATATTAGCCAAAATATCATGCACATCAAAGCTGCGAAGTAGTATCAATGGCGAGTCTTGAATAAATTCTATTAAAAATCCTTGTGTAATACAAAGTACAGATGCGATTAATAAAACATGAAAAGTTGGTTTTGCATAAATTCTTATAATTAAGAAAAACAAAATGAAATATAAAACTGCGTGTACAATTTTATCGAAATAAATTTCATCTAACCAGTCTTCTTTCGGTAATGCATTTCCTGGCAGAAAGCACAGAAAAAAAATAATTCCTGACCATAATAGTGCAGGAATTATTTTTGATATTTTTTTTGAATTGTTCAACAGATTGCTTCGTGCCTCGCAATGACGTATAATTCCAGAATGACATTATCCAACTAATGCCTGATATGCAGTAGCATCTAATAAAGATTCTACTTCATCAGGATTAGTTAGTTTTATTTTTATCATCCAGCCGTCTTCGTACGGTTCGCTGTTTACTAATTCAGGTTTGTCTTTTAGTGCTTCATTAAATTCCAATACTTCGCCACTTACTGGCATAAACAAATCAGATACGGTTTTTACTGCTTCTACGGTACCAAAAATTGCATCTTTTTCAATAGTTTCTCCAACGGTATCAATATCTACATAAATAATATCGCCTAATTCGCCTTGCGCAAAAGCCGTGATGCCTATTGTTGCGATGTCACCTTCGATGCGCAACCATTCGTGTTCTTTTGAGTATTTTAATTCTGTTGGAATGCTCATGTTTTTTATTTTTTACGAAAATAAGATTTTTTATTCATTTCACGAAAAGTTGCAAACGTAAATTCATTAGATTCTTCTATTCATTTCTAAATACGTGTAATAATGAAACAAACAGCATTATACATAAATATGCTATGGTGTTAAAGAGAATCTGAATGTAAGTCCACCACGATGTGAACGTGTTGGATAAGATGCTAATGTAGCTGGAGTTGTTCTGCGGAAATCGTAGAATAATCGAACATTTAATTTGTTATTGATGATGTAATCAATTGTTGCAGCCAAAGAAATTGTTTTCTGTCCACGTGTTGGTTCTGCAATATTTTGATCTAAACGATAATTTACGGTCTTATCATCACGATATGAAAAATCAGCACGTAAATTAATGTCGTTATTAAGTGTAATTCGTTTTCCTTTTATTTTAAAAGGAATTTTAAATTTAGCCAACTTGTATCCAATTGCTGCAACATATTCTGTGGTGCGTGTCTCCGTTAACCTGTAATCTAATAAACTCAAGCCTAAGGTTCTTGATTTTTTAAATTCAAAATTGGTAATTAGACTATTTTTCCATGTAACTTCTATTCCTAATAAAGGTGATAATTGTTCGGTAATAGTTACTTGTGGAATAGAATATAAAGAATAATAATTTCCTGACAATGAATCGATACGTTGTGGTACATAGTATAACTCTTCATTAAAATAGCCAGGTGTATTTATGTAATTTAAGTTGGTCACATAAGATCCAATACTGAATGTAGAATTATAACCATGTGTAATATTAAACGAAGTAAATAATTTCTTTCCCCATTTTGTTTTTGCAATCCCATTATAAGTTAATCTCCAATTTGGGAGCGGCAATGTTTTCAACGGATTTAAGCGTACTTTATCTGGATTTTTACCCGTGTATGCAGCAATTAATGACGGTACTAAAACTTCTTGTGAGAATGGTCCATAGCCTTCTTTGAAATTAGGAAGCCTAATACTGTCATTGATATAAATTGTATCAGAATTTGGATTTATGCCTCCAATTTTTTGCGAATACGTTTCGCGCAATTCCTGAAATTTAAAAAAAGCAGTACTAAAATTATTTTCATCTACTTTGCCAAAAATAGTTTTTAGCATTAAGAAAGACATAGACATATTACCATTTACTTGTGGTGTGAGGTGTTGGAAAGGAGAATTTGCCGAAGTGGTCTTAAAGAATTCAGAATAATTTTGTCCTTGTGTTTTTTGTAAAGAGATATCAATACGCAAATCTCTATAAGGTTCTAAAGATACCTTTAGGTTGAAGCTTTGCTGTTTTGTTTGAATAAATTGATAATTCAAAGTCGTATCATTTGATATGAATCCTTTAGCGGCTATATTATTTAGCCAATTAGTGTCTTTTTGTGCTCCGAATAAAAATGCAGGACCTGGTGCATGTTGTTTAAAATCTGCACCAAATAAAAGAGGCGATGGCATGAATCCAGGTAATATTGTCGTTCGCTTTACGTCATAACTAAG
>JANNVS010000345.1:0-2024 GCA_031414515.1 Sphingobacteriales bacterium
CACGATTAAATGTTGGAAATGAATAACCAATAATTACAATAGCATCAGAGTCTCTAATTATTTGACTCGCATATTCCCTAGCTTTGTTTACTTGTTCATCATTTTCCCAAGCAAACTTAAGTTGACTATTAGCATTAAGGATATTTTTTATTGTATGTTCAGCATTAAACAATATTTTAAATAAAACATTTATGAATTCTTCTTCATAAAAACTTTCATTTATTATATCAAAAAACAAGAGACCATCTTCAGTAATGTAATTACCTGTGCCATTTATTTTTATTATTGCTGATTTGCTAAAGTCTAGTATTTGACTTATTCCCTTTGGGAATACTTGTAGATCCTTTTGAATTTTATCAATGTGAATTTTATCATTCCAAAAATCAGAATATGCCAATTCAAATTGCATATCATAATTCCATGACACAATGTTTACATTTGGATTTAATGTTTTTTCGGTATTTAATAAAGATGCTAAGAATGAATCATATCTAGAATCTAATTGGATGTCAATTTTATCAAACAAATCAGAATTAAAGCTATTATCGTCTTTCTCGTCTATAATACTATCTAAGGTTATTTTTGAGATATCAACATCACCTTTTAATTTGCTATACTTTCTTTTATCCGCTTGTTCATACAACAAATAACAAATCAAGAATCGCTTTAGTAAAGCATAATTTTTTTCATCTTCCCTGTATTTTAACTTTTTAGCATATGTATCTATTGTATTATGGGTAGTTATTTTGTCTAATAAAGCTTTTAAATCTTCAAATTCTTTTAATGAAGCTAGTTTCTTATCTTGAACATTATGAATATCCTTTAATAAATCGTAAAAAACTTTCATTCTTTCGTTCATGCCATTCACTACTGGCAGAGCGTTTGCACTTGCTCCTGCACCAATTAAGTACGTTACTCTTTTCTTATCAGCCATATATTATTCCATTACTTCTATTATAATCAGCTATAAATCTCACTTCCTTTCTCAATAAACTCTTTAGATTTTTCCTGCATGCCTTTTTCTGCTTCTTCATTCGCAGCATAATCACGCACTTCCTGAGAAATTTTCATGCTGCAGAAATGTGGTCCGCACATAGAACAGAAATGTGCAATCTTCGCACCATCAGCAGGCAAAGTTTCATCATGGAATTCCAATGCTTTTTCTGGATCTAAACTCAAATTAAACTGGTCGTGCCAGCGGAATTCAAAACGCGCTTTACTCAACGCATTGTCTCTGTATTGAGCACCAGGATGGCCTTTCGCTAAATCTGCTGCGTGCGCTGCTAATTTATAGGTAATCACACCAACGCGCACATCTTCTTTATTTGGCAACCCTAAATGTTCTTTTGGTGTAACATAACACAACATTGCGCAGCCAAACCAGCCAATCATCGCTGCGCCAATTGCAGAAGTAATATGATCGTAACCAGGTGCAATATCAGTTGTTAAAGGACCAAGCGTATAAAACGGCGCTTCATGACATTCTTTCAATTGTTTATCCATATTTTCTTTTATCATGTGCATCGGCACATGACCAGGACCTTCAATCATTACTTGTATATCGTGTTTCCAAGCAATTTTTGTGAGCTCGCCAAGCGTTTCTAATTCTGCAAATTGTGCTTCATCGTTCGCATCTGCAATAGAACCTGGACGCAGGCCATCACCTAAAGAAAAGCTGACGTCATATCGTTTCATGATTTCGCAAATCTCTTCGAAGTGCGTGTATAAAAAACTTTCTTTGTGATGCGCCAAACACCACTTTGCCATGATGCTTCCACCGCGCGAAACAATACCTGTAACACGTTTTGCGGTCATCGGAATATAACGCAACAACACACCTGCATGAATCGTAAAATAATCCACGCCTTGTTCTGCTTGTTCTATCAACGTATCTCTAAAAATTTCCCAAGTTAAATCTTCTGCTTTGCCATTTACTTTTTCTAATGCTTGATAAATTGGAACAGTACCAACGGGTACCGGTGAGTTACGCAAAATCCATTCGCGCGTTTCGTGAATATTTTTTC
>JANNVS010000346.1:0-7794 GCA_031414515.1 Sphingobacteriales bacterium
GTTCCAGGAAGCAATTATGAAAGCAGCTGAAGAATATGCAATTGAATGTTCGTTATTAAAATTTATCGGCTCTGAAGTATTGGATTATTGCGTAGATGAAAACGTGCAAATACACGGTGGAATGGGTTACTCAGAAGAATTAGGCGCAGCACGTGCTTACAGAGATGCACGTATCAATCGTATTTTTGAAGGCACCAACGAAATCAATCGTTTACTTTCTGTAGATATGCTATTGAAGCGTGCAATGGGTGGCAAAATCGATATGATGACACCAGCAATGGCAGTTCAGAAAGAATTAATGAGTGTTCCTGATTTTGGTGATGATGATAACAGCACACCATTAGCAGCAGAAGCAAAAGCGATTAAAAATGCAAAGAAAGCAATTTTAATGACAGCTGGTGCAGCTGTGCAAAAGCTAATGACAAAATTGAAAAACGAACAGGAAATTTTGATGAACATATCGGATATGTTGGCAGATGTTTATATGATGGAATCAACAGTTTTGAGAACACAGAAATTAATAGGTATTCGCGGTGATGCAGCTTGCGAAACACAAAAAGATATGACGAAAGTATTTATTTCAGATGCGATGGAAAGAGTAAACATAAATGGTAAACACGCATTACAATCTTTTGGCGAAGGTGATGAATTACGTATCATGTTAATGGGCTTGAAACGTTATACTAAATACGAAACATTCAATACTAAAGATGCTCGCAGACGCATTGCAGCAAAAGTATTGGAAGCAAAGAAATATAATTTCTAATAACAAAATACGTTTTGTTAATAAGTTAGACCTTGTAAGTTTTTATAACTTGCGAGGTCTTTATATTTTTACAAACCAATGGAAAATTTCATCGTTTCAGCTCGTAAATATCGTCCATCCAAGTTTTTGGATGTAGTAGGACAGGAGCAAGTTTCCGAAACCTTGAAAAAAGCCTTGTCTTCAGGAAAACTCGCACAATCGTTTTTATTCTGTGGACCACGTGGTGTTGGTAAAACTACCTGCGCACGTATCTTGGCAAAAGCTATCAATTGCGAAAATCCAGGCACTGATTTTGAACCTTGCAACGAATGCAATTCTTGTTCTTCGTTTAATCAAAATGCATCGTTCAATATCTTTGAATTAGATGCAGCATCCAATAATAGTGTAGAAGATATTCGAAACTTAGTTGATCAAGTTCGATTCGCACCTCAATCTGGAAAATATAAAGTATATATAATTGATGAGGTTCATATGTTATCGAATAATGCATTTAATGCATTTTTGAAAACATTAGAAGAACCACCTAGTTATGCCATTTTTATTTTGGCCACTACTGAAAAACATAAAATTATTCCAACGATTTTATCGCGTTGCCAGATTTTTGATTTCAAAAGAATTTCAGATAAAGACATCGTAAAACAACTACAAAAAATTTGCGAAAGCGAAGGCGTTACTGCTGAACCATCAGCGTTACATGTGATTGCACAAAAAGCCGATGGTGGTTTGCGCGATGCTCTTTCTTTATTTGATAAAATAGTTAGCTACGCAGGAAAAAAAGTAATATACCAAGATGTTATCTCCAATTTAAATATTCTCGACCACGATTATTATTTCAAAATTACAGAAAATTTTATGATGGAAGATTCATCTTCTGTGTTGAATGCATTTAATGAAATTATCAATAATGGTTTTGATGGCGAAATGTTTTTACTTGGTTTAGCAGAACACTTCAGAAATCTATTAATTAGTAAAGATGAAAAAACTGTCCAATTATTAGAAGTTGCAGACGATATAAAAGACAAATATTTCAAGCAAGCAACTCTTGTAAATGAAACATTTTTGTTAAATGCATTAAATGTTATAAACCAATGCGACATTGAATATAAGACATCCAAAAATAAAAGGTTACATGTGGAGTTGGCTTTATTAAAGGTTTGTTTTCTAAATACACAAATAGAAAGTTCACTTTCTATTCTACTCGGTGAAAAAAAAAACTAAAATCACTTCTACAATCTTACAAGAATAAAAAAAAGCAGATAGTTGAAGGCGTTCAACTCGCAGACGAAAGTTTATATTTCTCAAGTATAGAGGAAAAGCTTGTTGTAAAAGTAGAAAGTGAAATACTAGAAGTAGAATTACAAGCTAATCATGATATTATTCAACAGATTTCTCCTAAAGTCGAAATGACGGTAGAAATGACGCAAATCTTAAATCTCAAATCTCAAATCTCAAATCCATCTAAGCCTAAACGCGAACTTCCAAAAACATCATCTATAAGTTCGATGTTTAATGAAATTCATAAAGAAGTGCTAATATTGAAAGATGAGAATAAAGTTGAATTGACAACTGATAATGTGATTCAACTTTGGGATAGTTTTTTATTAGAAAATAAAGATAAATTACAAAATGCATTTTTAAGTGCTGCACAAAATCAAGTTCCTCAATTAATAGAAGAAAAAATTACTTTTACAGTAACCAATAATGTTTCATTGGAAATGTTACAACTGCACAAAATGGATATTACCGCTTATTTTAGAAAAAAGACGACCTCAATACTTGTAGTTCCGGATTTTATTTTACTACGAAATGATACACTAATGAAAAACTATAAAACACCTAAAGACAGATTAAAAGAAATGATTGATTCAAACCCAGCTGTATTAGAACTAATTAAAAAACTAGATTTGAATATCGATTAAAGAGAATTTTATATTGATTTTTATTTCAACATTTCCTTAAAATTTTATATGAATAAAAAAACTGTAGTTATAGGCACAAGTGCAAAATTAGACCGATATAGTAATCGTGCTGTAAGAATGTTGCTTAAAAATAATCACGCTGTAATAGCTCTTGGTTTTGAGAATTCTATGATTGAAGATATTCAAATTGAAACAGATTGGAAACACTACGAAGATGTTGATACGATTTCTATTTATCTAAATCCACAACGTCAACATGAATATTATACCTACATTCTAGATTTAAAACCAAAGAGAATCATCTTTAATCCAGGAACAGAAAATCCTGAACTGGAACAACTCGCTTTTGATAACAATATTCAACCGCTTGAAGCCTGCACCTTAGTATTGTTGACTACAGGTCAGTACTAAACAACAGATAAGTTTTTTTTCTTAGTGCATATTAGATGTTTTTTTAATGTAAAATGCGTACATTTAATTAACCATAAATTTCTATAACTATGAAAAGATTATCTTTGATTAGTGCATTAGTAATTACATTCTTTATTACTGCATGCATTCCAATGCCACCAGTTGGTGGAACCAATCCTTTTGTATCGTATATCATAAATACAGGCGAACATTATTCAAACAATAATGGTATTCTGTTGCTATCAAATATTTCAGAAATGAATTTTATTGCAAAGTTCGACAGCTCTGCTATTTACACTGCTGTAATTCCATCTAATCAGGCTGATATTCACAAATTGTACGGGTTTTCTGATAATAATACACAACATCACGACAATAGTGCACGTATTGGCTGGCGCTGGTACAATAATGAGTTGCAATTATTAGGATATATTTATAATAACACCGTTCGTTCAGATTTATTTATAAAAGCTGTCGTTATTGGTTCTGAAATTAATTGTTCCATTAAAATTAATGGAAATAAATATATTTTTATGGTAGATGGTACATCAATAGAAATGCCACGAACATCTACAATACCATCAGGTTATAAATTGTATCCATATTTTGGTGGTGACGAAGTTGCACCGCATACTATTAAAATACTGATTAAAGATTTGTAGTCGATTTACTTGGTTTAACCTTTTTTTATTACTATTCTTGATTTATGATTAAACTTTGGCACGTTTTTTTCATCTAATAGAATAAACAATTACTAAAATGAATAAGCTTACAACAATTTTTTTCGCATTAGTGCTGGTGATTTCATCAACAATATTTGCTCAGGAAAATCCTAATGCAACAATGAAACCAGTTAAACTTCAAAAGGTTTCTTTAGAACAACGTGCTAAAAATGCTACAGATACATTACAAAAAGTAACAGGTTTAACAGATGCACAATACCAAAAAGCATATGATATTAATTTAAATTATTTTACTCAAAAGAGAAGTGTAAAATCTCAGATGAGAACGGATACTATTGCTGCTAATGATATACAATATAAAGAACAGGAAAAATTATTAACTAAAACAAGAAAAGTAGAAATTGAAAAATTGTTAACAGCTGAACAAAAAACAAAATGGCAAGAATATAAAAAAATGCATATTGCAAAAATTAAATCGAATATGCAAAAAGGAAAAATAAATAAAGTTAATGAAGATGATGATATCTTCGATGGTATGTAATTATTTCACATAATAATAGTTTTTTTAAGTCGTCTTGCTTTAGTAAGACGACTTTTATTTTTGATAAATTTAAACTTTTTCAACTTTTAATAGTCTAATCAATATGGTTTCTGAAATAGAAAAAATCAAACACTTATATAATCGCGCGGGTTTTGGCTTGACCATAAAAGACTGGCAAACCAAAACTAATTTTCAAAAAACATTAGATGATTTATTTCAAACAAAATCTTATCGTTCATTGCAGGCAGTTACTCTAGCAGAAGTGCAGGAAGCAAAAGAAAAAATGAAAACATTAGCAAAAGAAGATGTGAAAGATTTGAAACAACTGATGAAAGCAAATGTGTTTGAATTAAATAATTTATGGTTGAATGAAATGCTAAACAGTGATGCACAATTGCAAGAAAAAATGGCACTGTTTTGGCACGGACATTTTGCCTGTCGTTCCGTAAATCCATATTTCGACCAGCAATATTTAGATATTATCAGAAAAAATGCACTTGGAAGTTTTTCTACTTTATTAAAAGAAGTTTCTATAGCTCCAGCCATGTTGCAGTTTTTAAATAATCAGCAAAACAAAAAAGATCATCCTAATGAAAACTTTGCGCGCGAAGTAATGGAATTGTTTACACTAGGAAGAGGAAATTATACAGAACAAGATATTAAAGAAGCTGCGCGTGCGTTCACAGGTTATGGTTTCGATAAAACAGGTGAATTCAAATTCAGAGCGCAACAACATGATTTTGGAACTAAAACTTTTCAGGGAAAAAATGGAACATTTTCCGGTGAAGATATTTTACAAATCATTTTAGATAAAAAACAATGTGCTTATTTTATCACTAAGAAAATCTATAAATTTTTTGTAAACGATATTGTTGATGAAACGATGGTGCAAGAATTAGCAATACAATTTTATCAATCAAATTACGATATTAAAAGTTTAATGAAAACTATATTTTCTTCCACCTGGTTTTATGATGAAAAAAATATTGGCTCAAAAATAAAATCACCTATTGAATTAATTGCTTGCATGTTTCGCTTAATTCCAACATCCTTTGAAAAAGCAGAAAGTACTTTATTTATACAACGCTCATTGGGTCAGGTTTTATTGAATCCGCCAAATGTTGCAGGCTGGCCTGGTGGTAGAAGTTGGATAGACAGTTCCTCTTTATTATTAAGAATGCGACTGCCACAAATAATTTATTACGATAAAGATTTAGACATAGAGCCAAAAGTTGAAACACCTGAAACAAAAATGCAAATGCAGCAATTAAAAATGGCTGATGAATTTGTAAAAAAAATAGCATCCAAAAAATTAACGGCAACATCAGACTGGTCAGCAATTACAAAGTACTTTTCAAATACTGTAGATACAGCAAACGAAATTTCAAATCTTGTGTTAGCAAAAAAGTCAGATGCAGTTGCAATAAAAAGTGTGAAAGCAAATTCAGATACATCAACCAAACAAAATGAAATAAAAAGCGTACTAATACATGTGTTGTCGTTGCCGGATTATCAATTGTGTTAACGCAATCGTCATGCTGAACTTGTTTCAGCATCTAATCATTTTAATCACCGATATGAAAAGAAGAAAATTTATACAAACTACAGGCTTAGCATCAGCAGCAATGATGCTTCCAAAGTTTTTAAAAGCACAAGAAAAAAATACAACCATAAATTCGGAGAAGATTTTAGTAATTGTGCAATTAACTGGTGGCAACGATGGTTTGAATACAGTGGTTCCTTTTGAAAATGATTTGTATTACAATGCACGACCAACTATTTCTATTCAAAAAAATGAAGTGTTGAAATTAAACACTCAGTTGGGTTTAAATCCAAACTTGAAAGGATTTAAAAATTTATTTAATAACGGAAAAATGTGTTTAATAAATAATGTGGGTTATCCTGAACCAGATCGATCACACTTTCGTTCTATGGATATTTGGCATACAGCAAGCAAAAGCAATGAATACAAAACAACTGGCTGGCTTGGTAGATATTTAGAGGAGCAATGTGGCAACTGCGATAAACCAACACAAGTATTAGAAATTGACGATACCTTGAGTTTAGCGTTGAAAGGAAACAACGTAAAAGGGTTGGCGCTCAAAGATGCAAAACGATTGTATGGAACTACAATGGATCCCTATATTAATCAGCTTTCTAAGCAGCATATCGTTGGAGATCATCAGCACGACAATGCAGAATATTTATACAAAACTTTAGCAGAAACTGTTTCTTCTGCTTCATACATATATCAAACTTCTAAGATTTATAAAAGCGCTGCAACTTATCCAAATCATCAGTTTGGAAAAAGCATGAAAACCATTTCAGAATTAATTATTTCTGGTGTGAATACTAAAGTATATTATGTTTCATTAGGTAGCTTTGATACACACTTTAATCAACAAAAAAGACAAGGTGAATTATTACAACAATTATCAGAATCGGTAGAGATATTTACGGATGATTTGAAAAGCAATGGTCGTGCGGATGATGTATTATTAATGACATTTTCAGAATTTGGAAGACGCGTACAGGAAAATGCAAGTATGGGCACAGACCATGGTACAGCAAATCAGATATTTTTAATTGGCAATAATCTGAAAAGTAAAGGTATATATAATGCTGCACCTAATCTTAGCGATTTAGATGAAGGTGATTTAAAATATTCTATTGATTTTAAAAATGTATATGCAACCTTGCTCAAAAAAATGGTTAAATACAGATGAGGCAACTATTTTAGGAAATAAATACAACTATTTAGATTTTATTTAATTTGTAATTCTAAAATTTGTAAAACCTTGTTCACACCTGTTGGCTATTTTTTTTAATGAGAAGATGAATACTGTTTACTTTTATGCAGATTAAATTCTTATGAAATTTCAAATTAGAAAATTATATTTTATTTCTTTTACTGCTTTTTGTATTTTTAATACACTTGATTTATTCTCTCAAGATGAACTTGATATAGTAGACCCTTATGAAATGAAAGTATCTCGTTCAAAACAAGCAGATACATTTTATTTTACACAAAATACCATTGCTAATGCTGTACTTCTAAAGACAGATACCATTCGCACATATGATGTCTTTTTAGAAGAAAGACCAACACCATTTGGGAAAGCATATATGTGTAATGGTACTGAAGTAACCAAAAAAAAATATCTTGAATACAAACAATATTGGAATGCTTCAGCAGCATGTAAACCATGTATGCTATACACCTATGATGATAAAAACCAACTTAAGAATATTGCCTATAAATATGAAGATTGTTTTTGCGGAAACTATATAGAATTTTATCAAGATAAATCTAAAAAAGTAGAAGGCCAGTTCAAGCAAAAAACTTCTTTAAATCCAAAAGAAACCATAGCAAATAACTTATGTAATATTAGAGATGGATTATGGATTTATTACTTACCAAATGGAATAGTAGAAAAAACAGAATCCTATGTTGATGGAAAATTAAAAATTGTG
>JANNVS010000347.1:0-10150 GCA_031414515.1 Sphingobacteriales bacterium
TCGATAAAAACGCCAATATCGTTTCCGTAGCACAAAGAGAATTTACACAGATTTTTCCAAAACCAGGTTGGGTGGAACACGATCCTATGGAAATTTGGCAATCACAATTAGATGTTGCAAGAGAAGTAGTAGCAAAAGCCAACATTCAACCTTCAGAAATTGCAGCTATCGGCATCACCAACCAAAGAGAAACAGCTATTATTTGGGATAAAGAAACAGGAAAACCAATTTACAATGCCATTGTCTGGCAAGACAGACGTACTGCGGGTTTCTGTGACGAGCTAAAAAGTAGAGGATTAGAAACATACATCAAAGAAAATACAGGATTGGTGGTAGACGCTTATTTTTCTGGCACAAAAATAAACTGGATTTTAAATAATGTAGAAGGTGCGCGACAAAAAGCACACGAAGGTAAATTGTGTTTTGGCACAGTTGATACTTGGTTGATATGGAATTTAACAAAAGGAAAAGTACATTCTACAGATTATAGCAATGCATCAAGAACACTTATCTATAATATAAAAGAGCTAAAATGGGACGAAAAACTTTTGCACGAGTTTGATATTCCAGCTTCCTTATTGCCAACTGTACAATCATCATCAGGTCTTTTCGGCGTCACACATTCAGATGTATTCTTCGATTTAGAAATTCCAATTACGGGTGTTGCTGGCGATCAGCAAAGTGCACTATTCGGCCAAACCTGCTTTGAACCAGGGATGGCAAAAAACACCTATGGCACAGGTTGTTTTATGTTAATGAATACCGGAACAGAACGTGTAATATCCAAACATGGTTTGTTAACTACCATAGCCTGGTCTATAGATGGAAAAGTTGAATATGCTTTAGAAGGAAGCGTTTTCATAGCAGGAGCAGCCATTCAATGGTTAAGAGACGGCTTGAAAATAATTGATTCGGCTCCAGATTCAGAATTCTTTGCAATGAAAGTAGAAGACACTGGAGGTGTTTATGTAGTTCCAGCTTTCGCAGGCTTAGGTGCTCCATATTGGGATATGTATGCACGTGGAGGCATATTCGGATTAACCAGAGGTACAAAGAAAGAACACCTTATAAGAGCAACCGTAGAATCATTAGCCTTTCAAACTTATGATATACTGGAAGTTATGGAGAAAGATTCTGGAATTCAGTTAAAAACATTAAAAGTAGATGGTGGCGCATGTGCAAATAATTTATTAATGCAATTTCAAGCAGATATATTAGAAGTGAAGGTTGAACGACCAAAAGTCATTGAAACTACTGCATTAGGAGCAGCCTATTTAGCAGGAATAGCGATTGGCTTTTACAAAAAGGAAGAATTGGCTAGAAATGAACATATAAATACTCGTTTTGAACCTAAAATGAAGGCCGATAAGAGAGAAAAATTAATAAAAGGATGGAAGAAAGCAGTTGAACGAACTAAAGATTGGGAAGATTAACGATTAGATTTATAAATACTTATGTATTAATTTGTTAAAATTGGTTTAATAATAAATTAAAAACCTAGCCTTATCTTTGAGGCTAATTAAACCAAAGTAAAATGAAAAAATTATTCGTATTATTCGCAGCTGTTACACTTTTCGTAGGTGTTCAAGCTTGCAAACAAAAAGAAGAAGCTACTGAAGAAGCTACTGAAGTAACAACTGAAGTTGTTGCAGAACCTGCTGTAGTTGCTGATTCAGCTGCTGTAGTTGCTGATTCAACTGCAAAATAATTCAGTTTCTAACAGAATTATAGAGTCCCAATTTATTGGGACTTTTTTTATTAGACTATGTTGACAAATTTTAACACATAATGTATTGGTTATTTTAAAAAATAATTTATTTTTGCCCTTAATTAAACCAAAGTAAAATGAAAAAATTATTCGTATTATTCGCAGCTGTTACACTTTTAGTAGGTGTTCAGGCTTGCAAACAAAAAGCTGAAGAAGCTACTGAAGAATTAACAGAAGCTGTTACTGAAGGTACAGAAGCTGTAACTGAAGCTGCTGCTGTTGTAGATAGCGCAGCTGCTACAGTTGTTGACGCTGCTGCTGCTGCGCCTGCAGCTGAGGCGAAGAAATAATCTTCGAATAGCAAAGAAAACAAAGCCTCTCCATGGAGAGGCTTTTTGTTTTTTTAATAAATATTTTCAGTGTTAGATAATCAGATTATATTTAACAATAGCACTTATTCAAAAAAAAGGTTCAAATACTGAACCTTTTTGTAGCGAGAAGGGGAATTGAACCCCTGACCTCAGGGTTATGAATCCTGCGCTCTAACCGTCTGAGCTACCTCGCCGAATTTTTATTTTCGAGGTGCAAATGTACTATTTTTAAATTAATTCCTGACTATCTTTTATAAAATCTCATTTTTTAGTAATTTTGTCGTGAAATTTCACATCAATGAGCGTTTATTCTTATAATTCAGATACACAGATACAACAAGATGTTGATGTATTAGAAGAAGTTGCTCCAGAATTTAGTTATCGATTAGTAGTCTATAACGATGATGTGAATACATTTGAATGGGTAATTGAATCCTTAATGGTGGTTTGTAATCATACACTTGAACAGGCTACTCAATGTTCCATGTTTATTCATTTTAAAGGAAAGTATGCAGTTCAGCATGGTGATGAATTAAAATTAATACCTATGAATGATGCATTGCATGATAGAGGTATTTCTGCAGCTATAGAATCCAGCAATTAATTATTTTGCCAATATATTTATTAGATGACCAATTAAATTTTCCACCAATTGAAGGTGCAGAAGATGGAATTGTTGCTATTGGCGGTGATTTATCTTCAGAAAGATTATTACTGGCTTACCAATGTGGAATTTTTCCATGGTATAGTGAAGTGGAACCTATCATATGGCATAGTCCTGACCCACGATTTATACTTTTATTAGAAGATTTGCATATTTCTAAAAGTATGAGACGGGTTTTAAATTCGAATAATTTTTCTGTTACTTTTGATACTAATTTTTTTTCTGTTATAAAACAATGCGCCGCAATAAAAAGAAAAGAACAAGACGGTACCTGGATTACCAGTGAAATGATAGAGGCTTATGTAGAACTACATAAATTAGGATATGCGCATTCAGTAGAAGTTTGGAAAAATGATAAAATTATTGGTGGTCTATATGGTGTGAGTTTAGGAAAAGTTTTTTTTGCAGAATCTATGTTCCATACAGAAAGTAATGCCTCTAAATTTGCACTTATTAAATTAGTAGAACTGCTTAAGCAGAAAGAGTTTCATTTTATAGATTCACAAGTATATAATGAGCATGTAGCAACCTTAGGTATGAAAAATATTCCAAGAAACAAATTTATAGAATTATTAAAAAATGGACTATACAGTGAAAGCTGGACCGGAAAATGGACTGATGTATAATTACTGTTGTTGTTGATTCTGTATTTGTATCGTAGGAACTTTTTCATCACTATTCTTTTGCATTTGCACCATGTTCTCATCTTCAAAAACGCTACCATCTTCGTAGCCAACAGAAACATACACCGATAGTTCCTGATTAGCTGGACCTTTGAACGTTCCTTTAATTGGTGTACAATCTGTGAAATGCCTTCCTACTGCAAGCTGAATATGATTTTCATTCGCAAAGCAATTATTAGTAGGGTCGATGCCAATCCAACCGAGATTTGCTATGTAAGCATCAACCCACGCGTGTGTTGCGCCTTCACCACGCATACCATTTTTGTTGGGACAAATATAACCGCTTACATATCGCGCAGGAATTTTTTGAGAGCGTAAAATCTGTAACAATAAGTGCGCAAAATCCTGACAAACACCTGATTTTAGCTCAATAATTTCATCAACAGTAGTTTCAATAGTAGTAATACCTTTTACATATTTGTAGTTGTTGAAAATATATTCAGAAGCATCTTTTACAGCTTGCAACGGCGACTTGTTAGTAAACGATAAATCATTAATTATTTTTTCAATTACTGTCTGTTGTTTGATGTTTTCTTTCAACGAATAATCACATAAGATAATATCGTTTGAAACAAGCTGTTGAATTAAGTTCCAGTCTGTTGCAGTAGATAAATTTTCTTCGATATTTTTTTTTGTCGAATTCATAATTAATCGACTGTCAATAATTAATTCCTGATGTGATTTCCTTACAGTAAAATATCCGGTGCCGTTTCCCCAATAATCATAAAATTTATGCACGTTGGGTTTGCCTGTTATTTGTATTTCGTGACTTAAAATATCTTGCCCGGTTTTTGGAAACGGATAAATTTTTATCTGGCTGGCATTTTCTTTTACAACTCTGTCGTATTTGTATTTAGTGATATGTTGTATTTTGTAGAGAGACATTTAGGATTTACGATTTACGGTGTATAATTTATGATTCTTTATTTTTTCACTTTCACTTAATAATAGACCACTGGCTAATGACTTGTTAATGATAAGCAAAATAAATTTTACTTAATTCTTTGCTAAAAAGAAACAAATCATCCCTTATATCTTCCAAAAACTCATGAAGACCTATCTTAGAGATAGAATTTAAATCGGCATATTCTACCTTACTCTTTAGTCTTCCAGCAATTCTGATGAGTGATTTTTCTTCTTCTGTATTTTCGTGTGCAATTTTTTCAATAATGTAATTTATTTTTTTGATGGAATAAAAAATAGAACGTGGAAAATTGGTATTCATCAAAATCATATCCAATACGTTTTGTGTTTGTAAACCTGTTGGATAGGATTTTAAATAAAACTCATAACCGGAAACCGACAGTAATAAATTTTTCCAATATGGAATATCCATTGGATTGTTCAAATCGTATTTTATATCTTGAAATTTGGTGTCTATAATATCAGCAGATTGCAATGCACGTTCAATATTTTTTCCAATACCCATAAAATTCCAACCTTCGCCACGCGGCATGGTTACTTCTAAAACACCATAATAATAAAGACTTTGATCTATCAACGAACTTATTGCATACGATTGCTGATAGGTATCTAACAATTCATCAATGCGATTATTGTGTAATCTTAAATAATATTCGTTGATACTTTCCCAAGCTTCTTTAGTGATATGATCTTGCAAACCACGTGCATTTTCGCGTGCTTTGGTGATAATTGTTTGAATAGAGTTTTCATTTGTTTTGTCAGTAATAATATATTTCAATACAGCTTGTGTGTCGTCTTTTATTTTATTTTTTTCCTCTTCTTTTAAATAAGTAAAAATATCCAAGACAGCATACCAATCGTAGTTTTCATTTTCACTTTTATCTAACGAAGTTGCATAGTTTATTTTCAACATGCGCAACATACCTTCAGCTCGTTCCACATAACGATTCATCCAAAATAAAGAGTCTGCAATTCTACTTAACATCTTCTGCTTTTTAAGTCCCTTTAGGGATTTAGGGTTAATCAATTATCCAAGTATCCTTACTGCCACCGCCTTGCGATGAATTTACTACTAATGAATTTTCTTTCAATGCTACTCGCGTTAAACCACCAGCCACTAATTTAAAACCATCTGGTCCAAACAAAGCATATGGTCTTAAATCTACGTGTCGCGGCACTAATTTACCATTCATATAACAAGGTACCGTAGAAATTTTTACGGTTGGTTGACCAATGTAGGAACGAGGTTCTTTTTCAATTGCAATTTTAAATTTTGAAATTTCTTCATCGCTTGCATCTTGTCCAATCAGCATACCATAGCCACCACTTTCATTAGTTTTTTTAATGACCATTTTATGCATATTTTCAAAAACATATTTCCGTTCATCTTCATTTTCCATTTTATATGTAGGCACATTTTTCAGCAATGGTTCTTCATTCAAATAATACCGAATCATATCAGGTACAAATGTGTAAATGGCTTTATCATCTGCAACACCATTTCCCATGGCGTTTACAATTGCTACATTTCCTTTTCTATATGCAGAAAGTAAACCAGGCACACCTAGTAAACTTGATGCTTTAAAAACCAACGGATCCAAAAACTCATCATCTACTCTTCTGTAAATAACATCTACTTGTTTTAAACCGCGCGTGGTTTTCATATATACTATATGATTGTCTACTACCAAGTCTCTGCCTTCTACCAGTTCAACACCCATATAGCGCGCCAAAAAAGTATGTTCATAATATGCAGAATTAAAAATGCCAGGCGTTAAAATAACGATGCATGGATTTTGAATTTGTTTTGGTGCAAGCGATACTAATATTTTTTGTAATTCTAATGGATAATCGCTCACTTTTCGCACGTTATATTCATTCATCAATTCTGGAAAAATTGATTTGGTTACGTCACGATTTTCCATCATATAGGATACGCCTGATGGTGTTCGTAAATTATCTTCCAATACATAATACGTGCCATCGGAATCGCGCACCAAATCGATACCAGCTATGTGTACATAAATATCATAAGGCACATCAATACCAAAAACTTCGCGGTTGTAATGCGGACAAGTGGCAATTATGTTTATAGGAACAATTTTATCTTTTATAATTTTTTGTTCGTGGTAAATATCGTGTAAAAAAAGGTTGAGTGCTTTTAAACGTTGTTCAATTCCTCGTTCAATAAAATTCCATTCTGTACCAGTAATTATGCGTGGAATAATATCGAATGGAAAAATACGTTCGATGCCTTCGTTGTCGTCTGAATAAACGGTAAAGGTGATACCTTGGTTCATAAACATCTTTTTTGCGATTTCTTCCTTGCGGTTGAGCACCGATAAATCGATGTTGTTGAGTTGATTAAATATATTCTGATAATGCGCACGAATATCACCGTTTGGCAATGCCATTTCGTCCCAAAAATTTTCTCTTGTATGGTATTTATCAAAAATCATCTGTAGATTCTAAAAGTTAAGGTATTACATGATAAGTATAATTTTTATAAATATTATCAATCATTTGCAAATTTTGCATAGATTAATAAAATAATAAAGATATTTTTTATTTTAATGTAATGTTTAGAGTACATAATTTATTAGTAATTACATATATTCTATTGATTAGTAACATATTTTATACTATGATGTATAATTTCAATGCATGCATTGGAATCACAACTTTATATTAAACTTTAGGTAACACCTATAATTCGGCATTCTTTTTTACAATTCGTAAATTCGCCTACACAATTTACTATTTATAGAATGTCAGCATATCAAACACCTGAAGGAATCGAAATTATAGGCAAATTTAAATCAGAATATGCCGAAATACTAACGCCTGAAGCATTAGCATTTTTTGCCAAATTACAACGCAAATACAACGCACGTAGAAAAGAACTGCTTCAAAAACGTGTGGAACGTCAAGTACGTTTAGATGCTGGCGAATTACCAGATTTTTTACTGGAAACGAAATCTATTCGTGAAAGTGATTGGACAGTTGCGGTTTGTCCTGCAGATATACAAGATAGAAGAGTAGAAATTACAGGTCCTGTTGATCGTAAAATGATTATCAATGCATTGAATTCAGGTGCAAAAGTATTCATGGCAGATTTTGAAGATTCAAATGCACCAACTTGGGAAAATAATATTTTAGGGCAAATCAACTTAAAAGATGCAAATGCAAAAATAATTTCGTTAGAATCAAATGGTAAATCTTACAAACTAAATAATGAAATTGCTGCATTATTTGTTCGTCCACGTGGATGGCATTTGCTGGAAAAGCATGTGATAGTGGATGGCGAGCAGGTGAGTGGTTCTATTTGGGATTTTGCATTGTATTTTTTCCATAATGCAAAACAACGAGTAGCACAAGGTAGCGGTGTTTATTTCTATTTACCAAAATTAGAATCACATTTAGAAGCACGTTTATGGAATGATATTTTTGTTGATGCACAAAATGAATTAGGCATTCCACAAGGTTCAATAAAGGCAACGGTTTTAGTAGAAACTATTTTAGCAACGTTTGAATTGAATGAAATTTTATTTGAATTGAAAGAACATTCTGCAGGTTTAAACTGTGGTCGTTGGGATTATATTTTCTCGTTTATCAAACGTACAGTAAAAAACAAACAATTTTTAGTGCCTGATAGAATGCAGGTAACTATGACAACGCATTTCTTAAAATCATATTCGGATTTAGTGATACAAACTTGCCACAAACGCAATGCATTTGCAATGGGTGGCATGGCTGCTCAAATTCCAATTAAAAATGATGATGCTGCAAATGAAATTGCGTTAAATAAAGTACGTGCTGACAAAGAGCGCGAAGCAAAAGCTGGTCATGATGGAACTTGGGTAGCACATCCAGGTTTGGTGCAAATTGCCATGGAAGAATTTAATAAATACATGCCAACGCCAAATCAAATAGATAAAAAGAGAGAAGATGTAAATGTTACGGCTGCTGATTTATTAGTAGTGCCAACAGGTACAATCACTCTATCTGGTTTAAAAAATAATATAGATGTTGGAATTCAATATTTAGAAGCGTGGTTGCGTGGAAATGGTTGTGTGCCGATTCATAATTTGATGGAAGATGCAGCAACAGCTGAAATTTCACGTACTCAGGTTTGGCAATGGGTTCATCATGAAGATGCAAAATTAGATGATGGTACAAAAATAACGACTGAATTAGTTCAACAATTAATTAATGAACAAGTAACTGCTTACAAAACAACATTAGGCGAAAAATATGCAGTGTCTAAATTTGATTTAGCAACTGAGTTATTTACTAAAATGAGTTTGCAAGATACACTAGAAGAATTTTTAACCTTGGAAGCTTATAATTATATAGACTAAACCATAAATCCCTAAAGGGACTTTGGGTCGTAAAAATATTTTTTAATTTATCAAAATAACAATCGATAATTCATTAATTCAATAATTAAATAAAATGGCAACAAAACAAGAAAGAGCAGAAGCTCTAAAACAAGATTGGGCAACTAATCCACGTTGGAAAGACGTTAAAAGAGATTACACTGCTGAAGAAGTAATAAACATAAGCGGTTCTGTACCAGTTGAATTTACATTGGCTAAAAACGGTGCTGAAAAATTATGGAAAAAACTACACACTGATGACTGGGTTGCTGGTTTAGGTGCTTTTAACGGTAACCAAGCTATTCAAGAAGTTACTGCAGGAATGAAAGCAATTTATCTTTCTGGATGGCAAGTGGCTGCTGATGCAAATCTTTCTGCAGAAATGTATCCTGATCAAAGTTTATATCCAGCGAACTCTGTTCCTATGGTAGTTAAACGTATCAATAACTCATTGATGCGTCGTGACCAAATAGAATATATGGAAGGCGAACCAAAACGCGATTGGATGGTTCCTATAGTTGCAGATGCTGAAGCTGGTTTTGGTGGAAACTTGAACGCGTTTGAATTAATGAAACAAATGATTGATGCTGGCGCTGCTGGTGTTCACTGGGAAGACCAATTAGCTTCTGCTAAAAAATGTGGTCACTTAGGTGGAAAAGTTTTGGTGCCAACTCAAGAAGCAATCAATAAATTATCTGCTGCGCGTTTAGCTGCTGATGTTTGCGGAACTTCTACTTTAGTAATTGCACGTACAGATGCTGAAGCTGCTAACTTAATTACATCTGATATCGATCCACGTGATCAAAGATTTATTATCGAAGGAAAACGAGCACCTGAAGGTTTTTACTATGTGAAAAATGGTTTAGAGCAAGGTATTGACAGAGGTTTATCGTATGCACCATATGCAGATTTAATTTGGATGGAAACAGGAAATCCTGATTTAGGAATGGCTAGAGAATTTGCTCAAGGAATTCATGCAAAATATCCTGGGAAAATGTTGGCTTACAACTGTTCACCTTCATTTAATTGGGCAAAATATATGGATGTAAAAGCGATGTCTACATTCCGAGAAGATTTAGCTGCAATGGGTTATAAATTCCAATTTATTACATTAGCTGGTTTCCACGCAAACAATACAGTAATGTTCGAGTTGAGCAAAGCATATATGGAAAAAGGCATGGCTGGTTACTCTGAGTTACAACAAAGAGAATTTGCTTTAGAGGCTTCAGGATTCCAGGCAATTAAACACCAATCATTTGTTGGTACTGGTTATTTTGATGCTGTTCAACAAGTTTGTCAACAAGGTTTATCTTCTACTACTGCATTAGCAGGCTCAACTGAAGCAGAACAATTTCATTGATACACAAACTTTTCCAAAGTTTAGAACTTTGGAAAAGTTATACGATAAAAACGCTCAACGA
>JANNVS010000348.1:0-1523 GCA_031414515.1 Sphingobacteriales bacterium
GAAGTAGGTTTTCAGGCAACTCATTGTATATAAAATAACTTTTAGTTTCATAATTTAAAATTGAAAATCCGGTATATTTTAAACGTTCTTTACTTGTAAGTTGTTGCTTTCTTATCTTATGTATTTCTTTCACCTCATTACTACTATCAATATCAATTGTAAAAATATTTCCTATATCAAATTCTCTTGCAATGGGAATCCCATATAAAGTAGCAGTTGTTTCAAGCCTGCTTTCAAAAACAATTTTCAAATTATTCTCCCCATAAGGAATAGTTGCAACAATAATACAAGAAGATAACGAAAAATCACTTTCTTCAGAATCATTCTCTTTTTTCACCTTAAATGGAATTGCACTTTCCTTAATTAATGTTTGAGTTTTTGAATCAAGCTGAACAAGATAAACCCCTTCTGCATATTTCGATGTTGGACTCAACGAATAAGGTGACAATATATTAACGCGACCTTGATTGTCAAAGAATGATTTAAAAAAATTAGACAAATAAATTTTTTGAATAGATGGCACATTAAGTTCAATTATTTTAGATTGGTAAATGTCAGGTGAATAAATTCGAATATTCCAATTAACATTCCTGTTCCCAGACTTATTTCTGGTTAAATGATATAAATTACAATCATTATCGATTAAAGAATTTACTATGTAACCGAAATTATTATTAAATAGAAAATTTTGCGAATATTTTTTATTTCCCGAATAATCAAAATGGTCTATATTTACGTTCGAAGTATCTTTCAAATTTTTATAACCATATGAGATAAATTCATTAAATCTCTTACGATTAATAACTGAAAAATTACCTGCTTTTATTTCATTTTTGCCTGTTGACTGATCTATTATTTTTGTTTCTCCAATTTTTATCCCGTTAATATCGAAAGTTATCATGTCAAGTCTTTCACAGAAATTACTATAATCAAAAAAAGAATAGAAAATCTGAAAAGTATCTTTACGAATAAAAAGATTTTCAATCGTATATTGAGTTGTGTCTTTTGAAGGTAATGGGATTTTAATAAACGAAGTCCTATTTAATGATTCCTTTTCATAAACATCTAAAAAATAACTTTGAAGAGTTTGATGAAAAGCATAGAGATATAAGCTATCCTGATCGAAAAAATGAAATGAAACTTCATCGTAATCTTCAATTTTAGATCCTGTAAAAAAATGCAGCGCCTGAGAATGTACTTTAATATTAAAAATAAAACTAATAGAAAATATAAAAATATATTTCATGGTAATGTATTATTACAAATGAAAGCTAAACACAAATCAGAAAATTATTAAAGGCATAATTATTAACACCTTAAAAATAAAATTAATTACCAATAGCAAATTAATTTTCAATCTTCAATCAATTAACCGTCCAGGTCTCTCTGCCTTTTAATAAAGCATCCAAATCACCTGCGCCTTTTTTCGCTTTACTCTCATTGATCTGCTGCATCATTTTGTCTTCGTAGCAATCTCTTTCTTCCACATAAAAAACTCCGAAAGGTCTTGGTAAATGATTTTC
>JANNVS010000349.1:0-6044 GCA_031414515.1 Sphingobacteriales bacterium
TTTGCAGATTTTTACCCTTGGAACGGAGTTTGAGGACTCTCTTATATAAATTAAAATTATGAACTTAAATAACTTCACTATAAAATCGCAGGAAGCTGTTCAGGCAGCCATAACATTGGCAACTATGAATGGTAATCAGGCAATAGAGAACGGACATATTTTAAAATCTATTTTAGAAGTAGATGAGAATGTGGCGCCATTTATCTTAAAGAAATTAAATATTAAAGCGGATGTGTTTAAAAAAACATTAGATAGCATTTTAAAATCTTATCCGAAGGTAGAAGGTGGCCAACCGTTTTTATCAAATAGCGCAAATCAAACAGTAGCAAAAGCAACGTCGTATTTAAAAGAATTTAAAGATGAGTTTGTTTCTATTGAGCATTTGTTACTTGGAATTTTAGCAAGCGGAGATAGCGTTTCTGGAATGATGAAAGACATGGGCTTTAACGAAAAAGATTTAAAAGCTGCTATCAAAGAATTAAGAAAAGGTGCAAGTGTAACTTCACAATCGCAAGAAGAAACATATAATGCTTTAAATAAATACGCCATCAATTTAAATGCGCAAGCTCAAAACGGAAAATTAGATCCTGTTATTGGAAGAGATGAGGAAATTCGTCGCGTTTTACAAATTTTATCACGCCGTACAAAAAATAATCCAATTTTAGTTGGAGAACCGGGTGTTGGTAAAACTGCAATTGCTGAAGGATTAGCACACAGAATAATTAGTGGTGATGTTCCTGAAAATCTAAAATCGAAAGTTATTTTTTCTTTAGATATGGGCGCTTTAATTGCTGGTGCAAAATATAAAGGAGAATTTGAGGAAAGATTGAAAGCAGTAATTAAAGAAGTTACTGGAAGTAATGGTGATATTGTTTTGTTTATTGATGAGATTCATACTTTAGTCGGAGCAGGAGGAGGGGGAGAAGGTGCAATGGATGCAGCAAATATATTAAAACCTGCTTTAGCACGTGGTGAATTAAGAGCAATTGGAGCAACAACGCTTAGTGAATATCAAAAATATTTTGAAAAAGATAAAGCACTTGAAAGACGGTTTCAAAAAGTAATGGTACTGGAGCCAAGTGTAGAAGATACCGTTTCTATTTTGCGTGGATTAAAAGAACGCTATGAAACACACCATAAAGTAACTATAAAAGATGAAGCGATTATTGCAGCAGCCGAACTGTCAAGCAGATATATTACCAATCGTTTCTTACCAGATAAAGCTATCGACTTAATTGATGAAGCAGCAGCAAAACTTCGTTTAGAAATGGATTCTGTGCCAGAAGAATTGGATGAATTAGAAAGAAAAATTCGTCAACTGGAAATTGAACGTGAAGCACTAAAACGAGAAAATGATGATGTAAAAGTAAAAGATTTATCAGAGACTATTGCAGAATTGTCTGAAAAGAGAAATGCAATGAGAGCAAAATGGCAAAGCGAAAAAACAATTGTAGATAGAATTTCTAATGAAAAAGAATCAATAGAAAATTTAAAAATTGAAGCTGAAAAAGCTGAAAGAATAGGAGATTATGCAAAAGTTGCAGAAATACGGTATGGAAAAATTAAAGATGCTGAAAAAAAATTAATTTCTTTTGAAAAAGAGTTAGATGAAATAAAACAAGGAAGTCGTCTCATGAAAGAAGAAGTAACCAGTGAAGATATTGCTGAAATTGTTTCTAAATGGACAGGTATTCCACTTTATAGAATGCTGCAAGCAGAAAAAGATAAACTATTAAATTTAGAAGATTACATACATGCACGTGTGGTTGGACAAGACGAAGCAATTATTGCAGTTTCCGATGCAATACGTAGAAGTCGCGCAGGTTTGCAAGATCCGAAAAAACCATTAGGTTCTTTTTTGTTTATTGGTACTACTGGTGTTGGTAAAACTGAACTTGCAAAGGCATTAGCTGAATTATTATTTGATGACGAAAAAGCAATGGTACGTATTGACATGAGTGAATACATGGAAAAGCATTCCGTGTCTCGATTAATTGGATCACCACCTGGTTATGTAGGATACGATGAAGGTGGACAACTCACCGAAGCAGTTCGAAATCATCCGTATTCTGTATTGTTGTTAGATGAAATTGAGAAAGCACATCCTGACATATTTAATGTGTTATTACAAGTATTAGAAGACGGTAGATTAACTGATAATAAAGGTAGAGTCGTTGATTTTAAAAATACGATTATTATTATGACTTCCAATATTGGTTCACATTTGATACAACAGAATTTTGAAAATGTAAAAACGGATACCGAAATTTTCACCGCAACAGAGACATCAAAAGTTCAAATTTTCGAAGCATTAAAACGTGTATTGCGTCCTGAGTTTTTTAATAGAATTGATGAAGTAATAATGTTCAAACCATTATTACAAAATGACATCAAAGAAATTGTAAAAATACAATTGAACAATCTTAAAAAACAATTAATATCAATGGATATTGAATTGGAATATACGAATGAATTAATTGACTACTTTACTAAAGAAGGTTATGAACCACAGTATGGAGCAAGACCACTAAAAAGATTAATCAATAAGGAACTTGTGAATCAATTATCTAAAATGATTTTAGCAGATAAAATCGACAAAAACAAAAAAGTAATTGCAGATAGTTTTAATAATGAAATTGTTTTCAGAAATGAATAATAGTCAATAATCAATTGGTAAATTATTTCTTTAGCAACATTAATACTTTATCTTCAATTCATTGATATCTAAGAAATAAAACCCTGAACAAAGGTGATTAATGAGTCATTGACTTTCACAGTAATATGTTTCTAAGAGATACTTAATCTTTGATGACTGAAATACCTTCTTTAGTTGGTTTAACTTGCTGTATTGTACCGTCACTATTATAGTAAAGATAATCCACACATATAGATCTTCTATACCATTTTTTAATTCCAATTTTTGAAGCTTTTGGGTTATTTTTAAAGAATAAATCTGAAGTATGATAAAATAAATACCATTGACCTTTAAACTCAGTTATTGAAGCATGATTGGTTCCACTATTTACCTTATCCAGAATAACACCTTTATATACAAATGGACCATAAGGACTGTCACCCATACCATATAAGATTTTTCCTTTACCAGAATAAGAAAGATAATATTTGCCTTTGTATTTGTGCATCCAAACTGCTTCAAAAAAGTGATTGGCACCTTTAATGATTTTAACTGTGTCCTTATAAGAAATCATGTCATTATTAAGTTTTACAATATTTACCTCATTTTGACCAAAAAGAAGATAACTTGTACTGTCATCATCAATAAAAATAGTTGGATCAATAAGTCCTTTTGAAGCGACAACACCAGGTGTTTGTCTGCTAATTAGTGGTTTTCCTATTGGATCTTTGAATGGACCATAAGGTTTGTCACTTACAGCAACACCAATAAAATTTTTATCGGTTGGATAATAGAAGTAATATTTCCCATTTTTAAATGCACAATCCGGTGCCCAAGCAAGTTTCGTTGCCCAGATTAAACTATCCAAAGATAAAGCCACTCCATAGTCAGTCCAATTTTTCATATCTGTAGTGGAGAATACATGCCAGTCAATCATATTAAACCATTTTGCATTTACTTTATCATGAGAAGGATAAACATATAAAGTATCATTAAAGACTCTTGCAGAAGGATCCGCAGTATAGATGTGCTTTATAAACGGATTTTGTGCTGTACAATAGGTCGAAATTGCTAATATAATACTGAGAAAAAGTCTACTTTTCATTTTTGAAAAATAATACAAATAAAATTGCTTTTATATATGTAAAGAAGTTTTCCTGTATGTTTTGATTCATTTCCCATTAAATATGAAATGTTGCCATAATGGAAACTAACATTTAATTAATAATTAACGTCAATAAAATTTGATTGTTTAAGATAATTATGCTTGTTTCGTTATTTTTGTTGTTCATGCTTTATGCATAAAATCTTAAATCATACATCTTAATTCATAAATCAACACATGAAGGTATTAAAATTTGGAGGCACATCAGTCGGATCTAATGAAAGTGTTAAACGTATAATTGGTATTGTACGTAAACAAAAAGAACAAGATGGTGAGGTTGTTTTGGTTTGTTCTGCATTTAGCAAAGTAACGGATCAACTTATTAATGCTGGTAGATTGGCAGAAAAAAAAGACAATATAACCTATCTTGAAATTTTTGAAAGCTTTAAAGAAAGACATCGTTTAGCTATAGAAGATCTGATTACAGATTCAGAGGTTAAAAATACTATGCTTGAGGAATTTGTGGAAAGCATGGATCGTGTAGAAGATATCTTGAAAGGTATTAATATGCTAGGCGAATTATCTGATAAAACAATGGCTCAGTTAGTTTCTTTTGGCGAACGTTTTTCTGCATTCATCGTTGCAGGTGCATTAAAAAGTGCAGGACTAGAAGGTCTTTATGTTAATGCAACAAAATTAGTAAGAACGGATTCTAACTATTTATCTGCGAAAGTAAATTTTGATAAAACCAATAAGAATATTCTAGATTTCTTTGAAGCAGTAAATGGAATTGCTGTAGTTACAGGTTTTATAGGATGTGATGATAATGGAAACGTCACGACATTAGGACGTGGTGGCTCAGATTATACAGCCGCAATTTTTGGTGCCGCTCTTAAAGCAGAAGCGATAGAAATCTGGACTGATGTAGATGGTGTATTGACTGCAGATCCTCGAAGAGTGGAACAAGCGTTTACGATTCCAACTTTATCATACAAAGAAGCAATGGAATTATCGCATTTTGGTGCCAAGGTAATTTATCCACCAAGCATACAACCAGCTTACATAAAAAATATTCCATTAATTATAAAAAATACTTTTAATCCAGAGCATCCAGGAACATTCGTTTCAAAAGACTCAGGAAAGTCGAATAACGTAATAAAAGGAATTTCTTCTATTTCTGATATTGCAGTGTTACGCATGGAAGGAACAGGAATGGTAGGTGTTGTTGGCATTGCGTCTCGTTTATTTGGCACACTATCGCGGTCAGGTATAAATATTATTTTTCTTACACAAGGTTCATCAGAGCATTCAATTTGCTTTGGAATTGTTCCTAAAGAAATAAAAAAAGCGCAAAAAAGCGTGGAAGAAGAATTTAGATATGAAATTCAGAATCGTCAGATTTTACCTTTAGTGGTAGAAACAAATAATTCTATCATTGCTGTGATTGGAGAAAATATGTCGAATGTTCCTGGCGTTTCTGCAAAAATGTTCAAAGCATTAGGAAAAAATGGTATCAACGTAAATGCCATTGCACAAGGTTCTTCTGAATTAAATATTACAGCAGTTATCGACAAACATAATGAAGCAAAAGCACTGAATGCATTACACGAAATTTTCTTTGAAACGGATGTGCATTCCATAAATTTATTTTTAGTTGGTCCAACAGGTTTAATTGGTAAAACTTTATTGAAACAAATTAAAGATCAGTTTGAATATTTGAAAAAAGAAAAATCAATTCAAATAAACGTAACAGGAATTATCAACTCTAAAAAAATGTTGATGGATAGTAACGGAATCAATCTAAAGAATTGGGATAAAGTCTTAAATGATAAAGGTGAAGAATCAGATTTAGAAGTTTTTACGAATAAAATAATTGATTTGAACTTTGCCAACGCTGTTTTTGTGGATTGTTCTGCTAGCAAAAACGTTGTGGATTTCTATGAAAAATTATTGAAGAAAAGTATTTCTATTGTTACTCCAAATAAAATTGCGAATACACTTAGTCAAGAAAAATATGTACGCTTAAGAGAACTTGCAAAAAAATCCAATTCAAGATTCATGTATGAAACCAACGTTGGTGCAGGTTTGCCAATTATTGGTGTACTACAATCGTTAATGAATTCAGGTGATAAAATTTTAAAAATAGAAGCAGTACTTTCAGGAACTTTATCTTTTATTTTTAATACATACAAAGGCGATTTAAAATTCTCTGATGTAGTATTAGATGCAAAATCAAAAGGTTTTACAGAACCAGATCCGCGCGATGATTTATCTGGTTTAGATGTAGCAAGAAAAGCATTGATT
>JANNVS010000350.1:0-9183 GCA_031414515.1 Sphingobacteriales bacterium
CACGAAGGCTTGCCTGGTATTCGCATTGCAAGTGGTTCGTTAGGACAAGGTATTTCTGTTGCAATTGGTGCAGCGTTGGCAAAAAAAATGGATGGCGATGATAAATTAGTGTATTGTTTAACAGGTGATGGCGAATTGCAGGAAGGACAAATTTGGGAAGCCTTGATTTTTGCTGCAGCAAAGAAAGTAGATAATTTAATTGTAACCGTAGATTGGAACAATGCTCAAATTGATGGTTCTACACAACAAGTGTGCGACTTAGGCGATTTGAAAGCGAAGTTTTTAGCGTTTGGGTTTGAAGTATTGGAAATGAAAGGTAATGTAATGGACGATGTTGTTTTCACGATATCACAAGCACAACTAAAAACAAAAAAAGGAAAACCTGTTTGTATTTTAATGCACACAGAAATGGGTTTTGGCGTTGACTTCATGATGGGCACGCACAAATGGCACGGCAGCGCACCAAACGACGAACAATTAGCAAAAGCAATGGCGCAATTGGAAGAAACGCTTGGTGATTATTAGGATAAAAAAATTTGGAATTAGAGAATTTGATAACTAAGAAAAAAATGAGTTTACAAAACATCACCTACACCGATAAAAAAGATACGCGCTCAGGTTTTGGCGTTGGTATTCACGAAGCAGGAAAAGCAAACCCAAATGTGGTTACACTTTGCGCCGACTTAATCGGTTCGTTAAAACTAGAAAAATTTATTGAAGATTTTCCTGAACGATTTATACAAACAGGCATCGCAGAAGCCAATATGATTGGTATTTCAGCAGGTTTGGCTATTGGTGAAAAAATTCCGGTAGCTACTACATTCGCTAATTTTGGAACAGGTCGTGTGTACGACCAAATTCGTCAAAGCGTTGCGTACTCCAATAAAAATGTGAAAATTTGTTGTTCGCATGCTGGCCTAACTTTAGGTGAAGATGGTGCTACTCATCAGATATTAGAAGATATTGGTTTGATGAAAATGTTGCCGCATATGACTGTTGTGGTGCCTTGCGATTACAATCAAACGCGTTTAGCAACCAAAGCAATTATAGAAAGAAACGGACCAACGTATTTACGTTTCGGAAGACCGGTTTGGCCAATATTTACGGCTACTGAAGATCAAACTTTTCAAATCGGAAAAGCACAATTTTTATCAGAAGGAACAGATGTAACGATCATTGCATGTGGTCATTTGGTTTGGCAAGCTGTTCTTGCAGGACAAGAATTAGAGAAGCGTGGAATTTCTGTTGAGCTGATAAATATGCATACGATAAAACCATTAGATGTAGATGCAATTTTGAAATCTGTTGGAAAAACAAAATGCGTAGTAACTGCTGAAGAACACCAACGAAATGGTGGGTTAGGCGATGCCGTTGCACAAGTATTAATTCAAAACACACCATATCCGCAAGAATATGTTGCGGTGAATGATTCATTCGGCGAAAGCGGAACACCAGATCAATTATTAGAAAAATATGGTTTGATGCCGAAAGATATTGTTGCTGCTGTTGAGAAAGTTATGGCACGTAAATAATCTGTATGGAAAAACTACTATTAGGAATAAATACATACAATGCTTATTTAGTTATTGGTATTATTTTAATCTTTAGCTTACTGGAAATCATTTCAGGTCAATTAAAAAATACTTCTAAAAAATTTAGTGACTGGATTCAGGAAGCTGGTGGTTTTGTTGCATTAACCTTACTAATTAAACCCTTAATTTTTTTATTTGTATATGCTGTTGGAAATACTCTATTTGGTGAATATAATAATTCTCTTAATCAGATAAATTTCTGGATATTACTGCCTGTTTATCTATTAACAGATGATTTACTTCAATACTGGTATCACAGAAGCGCACATGAATATGATTTTTTATGGAAACTACATCGACCGCATCATCAGGCTGAAGAAATGGGCTTTTTTATTTCTTATCGAAATGCAGGTTTATACTATTTGTTGATGCCAAATATTTGGTGGATGGCATTCTTTACTTTTTTAGGTGGTGGCATTGCTGTTGCAGTTGGTTTAGTGCTGAAACAATTAGTGATTATTGGCTCTCACAGCACTGTAAAATGGGACAAGCCATTATACAAAATAAAATTATTAAGTCCTTTTTTAACGATATTGGAAAGAATAATTGTTACACCAGCATTTCATTATTCGCATCATGGAAAATCTAAGATTGACGGCATCGGTGATCCGAATGGAAATTTTGGAAACATGTTTTCCATCTGGGATCAGTTATTTAAAACCGCAGTTTTTACTCGAAAATTTCCAACACATCTTGGATTAGAAAATGATCCGAAAGAACACTGGACAGAAACGTATTTTTATCCTTTTCTAAAAGCAAAAAATACGAATAGTGAACTTTCAAAAAATTACGATAAAGGATTTACAAAAACGGTAGAACCTATTAGTGTAGAATTAAAAAAAGGAGAAAAATATTTGTGGTGCAAATGTGGTAGAAGTAAAACTCAACCATTCTGTGATGGCTCACATCACGGCACCAAAAATAAACCTGTTTTATTTGAAGCTAAAAAAGATGGTGCTGTAAAACTTTGTAATTGCAAAATAACTAAAAGTAGTCCATTTTGTGATGGCTCACATGTGAAATTGACAAACAGCAAATGATTTTTGTTTGAAAAGAATCTATCTATTAATATTATTTAGTTTGGTTACTTCATTCATAAGAGCAAATGAAATAGCGACTGATTATTTTGCAGGAAAAATCTTCTTATTAAATAGAGACACCTTATATGCTAAAATTCATTTAAGCCACTATAAAGGCAATTTTATTAAGAAATTATACATGGATAATTTTGGTCATTACTTAGATGCTAAAAATAAAGTGCGTGGATTAAATCCTAATAAAATAAATGGTTTTGAGGTGACAATTGATAGTGTAAATTATATTTTCTTGTCAAAAAGTATTTCTAAGAAGAGTGATAAAAAAGAATTTCATCACCTTTTAAATGACAAAAATAGTACTGTAAAACTATATGCTTTTTATGATAAAAAAATAATGGCTGCTGGAATTGTGGTTGGTTTTTTAGTAGCACCACAATTAGTTGATATTTGTTATATAATTGAATATAACAATAACGTTTTATATCAACCTAAAAGAAAAGATTTTAGATATGATAAGCTTGCATTTATATTATCTGATAATAAAGATATTGAAAAGAAAATTGAAGACATGACTTATACGTACGATGACATACCTTTAATTATTGCTGAATACAACAATTGGTATACTACAAAATAACTTCAACCACCTTAAACAAAGAATTTCTTGTAAAAATCCATTGCATTTTTAAAAAATATTTTATCAATAATTTCGTTTGGTGTATATCCAAACCACAGGTCTTTTTGATATTTTTTTTCTTCTAAATAATTTATCAAATCCTTTTGAAATATGGGTAATGCCGCAACGGTTGGATATGGATCCATATGTGTAATAGTGCCATCAAAATCGCTTCCAAAGGCAATCATGTTCCAGCCAGATTTTTCGCCAACGGCTTTTACTAATTGAAACGCATTATCCAAAAATAAATGAACAAAAGCTCTGCGTTGTTTTTCATTGTCTTTTATTTCACTAATTTCTTTAATTAAATCGATGCCTCCTAAATTTCCTTTGTCTACCATCAATCCAATTAAACCTTCAGAATTATGAATGATTTTTGCTTCTTCATCAGAAATATTAATACTCCATTTGTACAGTCTTCCTTTTCTTGTTTTCGCAATTATATCGTTTTTTTTGATTGAACTATCCATTGTTTTAAATCCATTCGCACAAGCGTGGCTACTAATAATCGGAATTTTATGATTTGGATTTACATAATTATGGTTGCTAATAAAATTATAATATTCTTTTCTGGAAGCAATGCTCATGTGTTTCGTATCTATCAAAATTCGTTTGCCATTATTCGTGCTCAGCATTTCTCTTATTACATGCCAGCCAGCCTCCGTAATTCCTTTATTTTTTCCAATGTTTTGATTAACCAACCCATTTATTGGTCTTTTAAAACTAGTTGCATGTCCAGCCAAATGATTCCAGAAATGATGTGATAAATTCATTACAAAAGGTGGATATTTCCATTTCTTAATAGTATTAATATTATCTGTTAATTGTATTAATAATTTCTCTTTAGAAATTGTATCTGTATCTGGTTTTCCTGTACCTAAAACATGCGCGCCTTCAATAGTAATGATGCCTATAAAAGTATTTTTTTTCTGTAATGCTTTTTCTAATTCGTTATAATTATTTACAAGAATAAATTCATTTTGTCCGTCTGGGCTTTTTCCTTGTTGATTAATCACATAATTATATTCTGCCTGTAAATCTTCAAAATAATGATAATGTTTTTTTTGTTGGATTATGCTGGATGCACTATAACCTGTTACCACTTCCTGTACAATATTGATTCTTCTTTTTCCCAACAAAACTGTTGGAACGTTTCTCAGGTGTAAAAATCCTCTCTCTGTTGGATATAATGAAAGCTGGAAGACACGCATATTACCAGCCACCATCGCATCTAAATTACACTGAGAAAACATATGAATATGTGCTGCTAATTCACTAACGGATTCTGCTAACTTTCCATCTATTCTATGTTGAATAGAATCCCAAATGTTGGCTGTTGGCTCTGGAAACCCAGAATTAAACGATTTTAAATTTGGATGACAATGTAGATCAATAATCATTTCTGTTTTTTGTGTTTCTCTAAAGTAATAAATCTTTGTGTTTCCTCTAATTCAAAAGCTAATTCTAGTAAGATGCGCTCTTGTCCTAACATCGCGGCAAATTGAACACCAATTGGTAACCCATCCTTGCTAAATCCTAATGGCAACGAAATAGCTGGTGCGCCTGTTATATTTTGTGTAGTTGTAAAATTCACGTAGCTATTTAATTTCATAATCACATCAATAGAATCTACTTCTGTACCGAAGTGGCCAATCAACGGTGCTGGATGTGATAGCGTTGGACTTAGTAAAACATCATATTTTTCAAACAATTTATTATAATCGTTGGTATGGTTTTTTAAATTTATAATACTGGTTACTGCTCTAACAGAAAGCAATGGAAAAAATCCGCCTAACTGTTTGGTGAATTTAGCTGTCTTAAAATGATTGAAAGAAAATCCATTTGTAGCATATTCTGAAAGCATAGAAGCAAATGATAAAAATGACCAATACACCATAAAATCACGTGTAATTTTATGCTCAAAAGGATTATTAATGTAGTAGACTTGATGTCCTAATTCTTCAAGTAGCTTTCCTGTTTCCAATACTGTTTCGGTAACATCATTATTGCTATCTACACCTGTAGAAGATTTAGTAAATAATCCAATTCTTAATCTCATTTTACCTGGTTGGTTTACCAATCCAATTGGAAGTAAATTTTCGTTTTTATGGTACAATTCTAATCCATGAATATAATTTGCGGTGTCTCTTACTGTTCTGCTCACGATGCCATCTTGTGCAATATCTATCGGAACAATCTGAGAAGCAGAAGTAATATTTCTTCCACGTGATGGTTTTAAACCAACCAAACCACAACACGATGCAGGAATTCTGATAGAGCCACCACCATCTGATGCATGTGCAAATGGAACGACACCAGTCGCTACTAACGCAGATGAACCGGCGGAAGAACCACCAGTTGAATGGTCTGTATTCCATGGATTTCTGGTTTCACCATGTTGTAATGTTTCACCGCAAGGCAATAATCCAAATTCTGATGTACTGCTTTTTCCTAAAATAATGCTTCCTGTTATTGATAATATCTGGTCAACGATTTTATCATTTTTTTTCACAGGTTTTACTTTAAATGCGTTAGAGCCTTTTAGTGTTGGCAATCCTTTTACATCATTCAAATCTTTTATAAATGTAGGAACGCCTGCAAAAATTCCGTCTTGCTGTTTTCTTGATTCTTCTGCAGCGTGTTCATAATCTAAATTTACTATTGCATTAATTGCATTATCTGAAAACTTGGCTCTTTCTATGGCACATGCCACCGCTTCTTGTGAAGTAATTTCTTTTGATTTAATTTTTTTAGCCACTTCTGTAGCATCCATTTTTCCTAAGATTCCAATATCGAATGTACTGATTGTTTTCATTATAAAGTATTACTTCAAAAGTAATGATTTTTAAACCCACAAAGGAACACAGTTTTTATTACTAAAACTATTTATCCAAAAAATATAAGCAGACAATTATTTAGAAACTCATAGCTATTTACCTTTGATAAATAGAATCTGATGTTTATTTGTTTTTCTTGGCTTCTTTAGAATATTTGAATTGATAAAATTTTTGCATCAACCATGCTTCCATTTTATTAATAGATTTTGCGCCACCTAAATATTCAGCTTCTATAAATGCTTTTGATGTTTTTTCCAATAGTTGTGCAGCAACGTATGCGTCTTCTAGACTTGAACCCAAGCAAACACTATTTCCATCGTGTAATATCGCAGCAAATCGTCCGCTTAAAGAATGTAAAACATCGTTCTCGTTTTTTGCTACGCGAACAGAAACACCAAGCAATTGTGCTTGGTCATCTAATATTGGTGGAATTTCTTTTTTTACTTGTGATGCGTATTCTTGCTTCGTTAATAAAATAATTTGTACTTTTTTTCTGTTGTCAAAAATTTGATTGAAAATAGAATTTGAATTTTCTGAAATGATATCTTCTTTAGAAAGCTCTGAAAGAGATTTATTATTAGTAGAAATAATTTCATTATTCTCTAATCGCATAATAATTTGCAAAACATTTACTTTGCCCCAACTTTTGTAGCCTTCGCTTTGCTGCTCAAAATATTTTGATGCATTTAGCAAAGTTTGTATCGCATGGTGTTTATTCATATTTTTTTTAGTTTATACGTCATTGCGAATGCATTGTAGAACGTCGAACTTATAGAGAAGATGATGCATGAAGCAATCTGTTTATTTTTATCCGACAGATTGCTTTATATATTTTTTCGTTCCTCAAAAATATATTCGCAATGACGTTATGCAGTTTTCTTTTTTGATTCAATAAAAAGTTCGCAGGCATTCTCTAAAGTTCGTGCAACATCAAATGCATTTTCTAAATTAGTTCCAATACAAACAACACCATGATTTGACATCAATGCTGCATTTGATTGTTCAATTGCTCTAGCGGTTTCTATCGTTATTTTTTTTGTGTTTGGCAATGCATAAGGCGCTGCTTTTATAATTTTCGCACCTAATATTTTTTGGTGTTCTTCGTTTAAAACATCAACGTTTACCTGCGCAGCGGCTACAATAGATGCATACATTTGATGTGTATGAATGACTGATTGTATATTTGGTCTTGTTTTATAAACCTGGCAATGTAATTTCAATTCTGATGAAGGTTTTAAGTTGCCTTCATACCTCAATGTATAAATATCAACCAATACCATCTCGTTTGGTGTTAGTTCATCATACATTCTTCCACTTGGTGTGATGACCATTTGTGTATCGTTGACTTTAATGCTAACATTTCCCCAAGTTCGGGCAACTAATCCTTCTTTTAAAAGCAATCTACCTGCTTCACAAACTTTTTCTTTTGCTTCCTTAATATCCATGATTATAATTCAAATCTTTTTTTATTAATTGTTTGATATGTTTTATTCAACTGATGAAATACACTTTGATACGTTGAAAAAAGCTCGTTGTATATTTTATTGTGATTTGGATTTGGAATAAATGTATCTACATCATGTATTAGCTTCTGAATTTCTGAAAAATCTTTTAATGCGCCAGAACCAACCATAGCACACATAGCTGCGCCGAAAGCACCAGCATTTACTGGTTGTGACATGGTAATAATTTTTCGGTTGGTTACATCAGCAATCAATTGCATCCATGATTTATTTTTGCTGCCACCACCAGTTATCTTTAATTCATCAATTTTAAACCCATAATCTTTTTCTAAATTTTGAATTGTCCAACGTAAATTAAAAGCGATACCTTCAAAATTGGCACGTGCAATATGCGCGCGTGTATGTTGGTGTGTAAGATTAAATAAAGTAGAGCGTGTCGTGGTGGTGCTTACAGGACAACGTTCTCCAAGAAACCAGGGTGTCATTAGTAAATAATCAGCACCTTCATTTGTGCTATTAATTTCTTGTTCTATCAATAAAAATAAATCTTGTTCTGATAAATTATTTTTTTCATGCTGATAATATGTATTCACCAGCCATTGAGTATTGATGCCTGCCGATTCAGTAATTCCCACAACGATATTTTTTTGCGGATCTGCGCTTTGCAAACACACTGCTGCATTTTTAAATTTCAGGTTTTTAGCGGTTGTTACACCAACCCAAGCAGAAGTTCCAACATAAATATGTGCTTCGCCTTCGCCAATTGCAGTGGTGCCAATAGCTGCGCTCTGTGTATCATCACAACCACCGTATACGCCAGTATTTATAGACAAACCAAGTTGGCTAGCAGCTTCGTTTGTAAGTGTACCTACAAAATCAACAGAACGAACTAAATCTGGTAATTTATTTAAATCTATTTTACATAATTTGAAAAATAATCTTTCCCAATCTTTCTTTTTAACATCAAATGCATACGAACAAGCACCAGACCATTCTGCTACCATCTTGCCAGTACATTTGTACTTCAGATAACCATTGACATCTAAAATTTTATACGTGTTGTTATATATTTCAGGATGTTTATCTTTTAACCAGATGATTTTTGGGATCACATCTTTTCCTGTTAATTCAATACCTGCGATTAATTTAAAAATCTTTTTCCCACCAAAATAATTCATGGCTTTTCGTGCCTGCTCTTCTGCTCTGCCATCTACCCAGGAAATGTTACGATGCAGCACGGTTCCTTTTTTATCTACGGGAATTACACCTTGTGCTTGTGTGGAAAAAGCTATCCCTTTTATGTCCTCAATTGAAATGGTAGTTGATTGTATAATTTTATTGGTTGCTTTACAGATGGCATTCCAGTAATCCAACGGTTCCTGTTCCACCCAACCCGGATTCGGTGTATATAACGGATATTCTTCTATAGCTGTAGACAATACATTTCCAATAACATCTATTAAAATAGATTTTACACTGCTGGTGCCGACATCGTATGCTAAAAAATAATGCACTTATAGCTTTTGTTTTTTAAAAATAATCTCTCTCATCGCTGATTTAAGTTGCATTGATAGTACT
>JANNVS010000351.1:0-5982 GCA_031414515.1 Sphingobacteriales bacterium
TGCGTTTGGCAAAATTTAATATCGATACCAGACAAACAGAAAATTTTATTGGACTGAACACGCCATCAGGTGCTATTTTTGTTTTAGGTTTTTATATGCAATTTTTTACTGATTGGAATCTTCGTGACAATTGGAATTTTACTCTTTATGCACAACTTGCAGCAACTTTACTTCCTTTTGTGTTAGCTTTTTTAATGGTAGCAGAATTTCCGATGTTCAGTATGAAAGGAAATCCGTTTAGCTGGAAACAAAATAAAATGCGTGTGTTACTTTTAGTAAGTGCTATTCCGCAGTTTATATTTTTAGGCTGGTTGAGCTTGAGTACAGTAATTATTAGTTATGTGATTTTTGCAGCATTGCATGATGTTTTTGAGAAGAAAAGTATTTAAGATTGTTGTTCTTCATTTAGAATTTGCAAAGCAGTTTCTTTATCACTTTCATTAACCATTAATTCAAAATTTGCAATGCCAAATTGCAATTGTGCTATGTGTTCATTTTTCAGAAAACAATAAATATCATTTTCTTCTAATTTTAACTTTGCCAATTCTGCATCGAAATTATTATAGTACGTTGCTATTTTTATTAGATTATCACTCATGGTCTAAATTAAAACAAACTACCTGTTTGTATTGGTGGAATTTTTCCAATATGCGTGTATGCTTTTGCTGTTGCTTCGCGACCACGTGGTGTTCGTTTCAGATAACCTTCTTGTATTAAAAATGGTTCATATACTTCTTCTATAGTTCCACTTTCTTCACCAACAGCGGTTGCAATGGTTGTAATACCGACAGGTCCACCAGCAAATTTTTCAATGATTGCTGACAAGATTTTATTATCCATTTCATCTAAACCATGTTCATCTACATTCAATTGAGACAACGCATATTTAGAGATTTCTAAATCAATTTTTCCGGTGCCTTTTATTTGTGCAAAATCTCTTACACGTCGAAGTAATGCATTTGCAATACGTGGTGTTCCACGACTTCGTTTTGCAATTTCCGTTGCACCTTTTTCATCAATTTCAGTGTTTAAAATATTTGCGGAACGTTTGATGATTTTCTTCAACACTTCTGTATTGTAATATTCTAATCGAAACGTAATTCCAAAACGTGAACGCAATGGTGAAGTCAGCAAACCTGAACGCGTAGTAGCGCCAATCAATGTAAACGGATTCAGCGTAATTTGAATACTTCTCGCACTTGGACCGCTGTCAATCATAATATCAATCTTGTAATCTTCCATTGCCGAATACAAGTACTCTTCTATAGTAGTATTTAAACGATGAATTTCATCAATAAACAACACATCATTTGGCTGTAAATTTGTAAGTAAACCAGCCAAATCGCCTGGTTTTTCCAACACAGGACCAGATGTAGTTTTCATTTCAACACCGAGTTCATTTGCAATTATATTTGACAAGGTTGTTTTTCCTAAACCTGGTGGTCCGTGCAATAATACATGGTCGAGTGCTTCATCACGTTGTTTCGCAGCCTGAATAAAAATAGTAAGGTTCTCTATAATTTGCGGCTGACCAGAAAATTGCTCAAATGCCTGCGGACGCAACACTTTTTCCAGTTCCTTTTCGGTCTTGGATAAAAATTCGCCAGTTGCATCTAAATTCGGATTTTGCATATGTACAAAGATAAAGATAAATTACTTCAATTTAATAGTAGAAATAATTGGATGATGGTCAGATAAATTCAAAAATTTGTATTTACAAAAACAAGTATCTTTTGTTGGTTTTAAAATTTCTGTAGAAATAAATTCAGCAATCGGTGCATGTTGCTTTCTCAACAAAATATAATCTAAAGTTTCTAACGTGTGCTCTGAAAATTTGTTAGCTAAATCATTTTCCAAGCCATTCCAACTATGTTTTTCACCAATATAAATAACAGGCAATGTTTCTAATATTTTTGTCATATAATTATATTCAGTCGTATCGTAAAAGTCACAATTCAAATCACCAATAATAAATTGCGGAATTGAATCAAAAAAATATTTATTAAGCAGTTGCGTTTTTAATTGAACAAATTGTTTAGCACGCGTTGATTTATTTTTATTTAAACTTTGCATGTGCGTACCAATAATTTGTATTGTTTTATTTGGTAATTCTATTTCTACATAAACTGCACCTTTCTTTGCAAATATATCAGAGCTTTTTTTCTTTTTATATTTTATAAAATCTTGATTTTTTATTGGAAGCTTACTAAAAATCCAGACACCGCTATTTGTCTTTAAAAATCCTTTTTTTGTAAGAATTGATTGATAAGGATAAATTTGCTGCAAACTATCTTTCATGATTTTGCGCGTGCTTTTCATAAACGTTTCATTCAGCACTATAATATCAGGATTTACTATTTTAATATAATCAGCAATTAAAAAAGCTCTGTCTGTCTGGCACGATTTAAAAATCAATGGTGGCACCATAAAAACATTCCAAGACATAATTTTTATTTCCTGTGAAAAAGAAAAAGCGCCTTTAGTTAGTAAACAAAACAGTATAAATATTGTTTTCCTCATTTGATGTAAAGTACAATACAAGGATTAATTTTCACACTTATTAATAAACAATCTTTGTAAATTTTATGTTAAACATAGAAGATTGATTATATTTGCAGTTGGATTCAAAAAAAATCTCAGAGTCAACAATTCTAAAATAAATTTAAATATGTCAGCAGAAAAAATTACGATGAAAGACGGGCACTTGCAAGTGCCAAACGAACCTATTATTCCATTTATTGAAGGCGATGGAATTGGACCAGATATTTGGAAAGCCTCAGTACGTGTGATGGATGCAGCCGTAGAAAAAGCATACGGCGGAACACGCAAAATTCACTGGAAAGAAGTATTGGCAGGCGAAAAAGCATACAAACAAACTGGTTCATGGTTGCCGGATGAAACACTTTCTGTCATAACAGAAAATTTAATCGCCATAAAAGGTCCTTTAACAACACCAGTTGGTGGTGGTATTCGTTCTTTAAATGTTGCATTACGTCAATTGCTAGATTTGTACGCTTGTGTTCGTCCTGTTCGTTATTTTGAGGGTGTTCCATCTAACTCAAAAGTTCCAGAACAAGTAGACATGGTTATTTTCCGTGAAAATACAGAAGATATTTATGCTGGTATTGAATGGTTGCAAGGCACAGACGAATGTAAAAAATTAATGCATTTCTTAAAAACAGAAATGAACGTAGGTGATAAAATTCGTTTTCCAGAAACTTCTTCATTAGGCATAAAACCTGTTTCTTTAGAAGGTTCTGAGCGTTTAATTCGTTCAGCTTTAAACTATGCAATAACTCATAAACGCAAAAGTTTAACCTTAGTACACAAAGGCAACATCATGAAATTTACCGAAGGTAAGTTCAAAGAATGGGGTTATAAATTGGCTGAGCGCGAATTTGGCGATAAAGTTTTTACATGGAATCAATACGATAAGATATTAGCGGAAGAAGGACAAGATGAAGCAAACGCAGCTATGAAACAAGCAGAAGCAGATGGAAAATTAATCATTAAAGATGCGATTGCAGATAATTTCTTGCAACAAATTATTTTGCGACCTAGTGAGTATGATGTTGTTGCAACACTGAACTTAAATGGTGATTATATTTCCGATGCATTGGCTGCATTAGTTGGTGGAATTGGTATTGCGCCTGGTGCAAACATCAACTACTTAACAGGTATGGCTATTTTTGAAGCAACACACGGAACAGCACCAAAATATGCAGGATTAGACAAAGTAAATCCAAGCTCAGTAATTTTATCAGGTGTTATGATGTTAGAATTTTTAGGCTGGAAAGAAGCTGGAGATTTAATTGTAAAAGGAATGGAACAAGCTATCACTAACAAAACTGTTACTTACGATTTTGAACGATTAATGGAAGGCGCAACTCTGTTAAAATGCTCTGAATTTGGCGAAGCAATTATCAAGAATTTCTAAATTTTATATTTTAATACACTTTGAAAAGCTCGACAAATTTGTCGGGCTTTTCTTTTTTATAAGTTTAAATATTCTATTATCTTTATACAAACCATATTCAATGACTCGTTGTATATTAATCATCTTATTTTGCATTGCCATTTTCGGTTGCAAAAAAAACACAGAAAATCCTATTGGTGATTCTTGCACAGTAGAAATTACACATCAACTCAAAAATCCGTATGAAATTTCAGAAGAAGTTATGTTGAATGGAAAGAATCCATCGCACAAATACATAAAATTTCGCCTATACAATATAGAACAATATCGAACATTAGAAGCACAAGGTGTTTTCTTCTTAGATCATCCTTTTGAAGCAATACCTGATAAAAACTTACAATATAAATCAGAACACACTTCGCAATATGGTGTGTATTATGGTGTCGTTCCTGAAGGTGTAAATCTGTCCAGTTATCAAACAGAAAAAATAAGTAATTTGAATATGCCTGATGGAAATCCAACTGGAAGAATTACTGGTGATGGTGACAAACAATTTTCAGGAAGAATTACTTTCTTCGATCCAATAGATAGCATACAGGTTCCGATAAAAGGTGTACAGGTAATTATAAAAGATTTAACAAAAACAGCATCTACCTACACAGATTCGCTTGGCAATTTTTCTCTTTCATCACCAAATATCATTTCCGACACTATTGAAGTTTTATTAAAATTTGATAATAGTTATTTAGAAATTCACACTTTAGATGCTGCAAATTTATTTGGTGTGTTTGGCATCAACACCTATTCTTTAGGTTTTAAAAAATCGTGTGCATTTACAAATCTGAATATTGAAATTGGAAGAGAATTTAATAATGCGGCATTACATCATTCTTGTGCCGCACTTTTTGCGTTGAATAAATATAAAACTTTTGCAGTCAATTTTGGCTATCTGATGCCTACTGAAAAAATGTTGTTTTGGTTAGGCAAAGAAGCACCTATCAGCACATCGTATGCAGCACCAATGTTGCACAATATGGCAAAGCAAAACATTTCAAATCCACAACAATTACTAGCCAATTTATTTGGTGTACCTGCTGATTTAGCTGGCATACTTGCATTGATTGTAAAAGACCAACTACCAGATATTTATGCGCCATACTATGTTCGTTATGCTACTGCAGCACGCGCATCTTTTATCGAAACTATGTTTCATGAGTTATCACATACAAGTCATTATACAAAGGCTGGTCCAACGTTTTGGCTGCCATATGTAGAATATATTTATGGCAATGGTGGTTACGGAACACCTGACTTAACAAACTCAGGAATTGTAGGTTTATCGGAAGCTTGGGCGGAAGACTTATCCAATATTTGTGCGTATTACACGTACGGCAAACAAAAATATTTAGACTTAAATGAAGTTCCTGAAGAAGACTGGATTCCTTATGGAATTTATTATGATTTATTTGATACAGGTTCTAATGAAAGTTTTGATTTTATATCCAATATCACATTTCCACAGATGTATAGTTTATTGACAACGGATATCAGAAGTATCGATATGCTAAAAACTAAATTGAAGACCAATTTTCCTGCACAACAAGTTGGAATCGATAGTGTTTTTCATCATTATGAATACTAACTGTATTTATTTGAAATTTTTAACCAAATTGGAATCAGATTTGTAGTAAATTTGAACTGATGAAAAAACTGTTGTTTTCCATACTATTATTAGTTTCCATAATTTCCAAAGCATCGTTCATTGTTATACCAATGGATGAAACGCAATCCAATCATTTAAAAGCATATGGAATTGCATATTGGGTTTTAACAAAAAATGTTCCGATAGATTGGTTATTGAATTATAGAGGTGGAAGTTTTTCTTTTCCGTATAGTAAAGATTTTGAAAAAGAATGTTTGGTACGAAATGTAAAATATGAAACCGTTGCAGATGCATCGATGAGTAAAATTTTAGATGATATTGCAAATCCTGAAGTAAACATGGATGCTGTACGTTTAGAAAAAGCACCAAAAGTAGCCGTGTATTCGCCAAAAACAAATAATCC